>CALJIY010000264.1 GCA_937973945.1 uncultured Saprospiraceae bacterium
ATAGGTGGTTCGATCATTTTTAAAATCATACCCAATATTACCAATTTGCATACTCCATTTCTCAGTCAATTGGATATTCGCGATCGTCACATTAATACTATGTGTTCGAATTTCCCAAGAGGTGGGTTGGTCAATTTCTTGAGTAGCAGTAATAGCTAAGGTATGGTTTAAATTAAAACCTTCTAAAAATTTTAAGAAACCATTATCTACTTGATTATTCTGTGCCCTATTGTCTTGTCCGCTTCGTTCGTTATTATTTCGGGTAGAGGTATTAGGGGCCGTCGATTCTTTTTGAAAGAATTTTTTAATATCTCGAACAGAAACACGAGAAGATAATCGAAAATCGGCATTCGTAAAGCGAAGGAGCTTGCCATGCGTCTTGGTATAGAATTGATTGATTTTGAGATTGTTCGTATCCGCAGTATAAGGCGTCCATCGAGCATTTGCGTTAAGGGTCGTGATGCCTTTAAATAGACGGGTGGTACCAGTGGCAGAAACATCGCTAAATTTTAGAGAATCCGCTGCGAAATTATAATTTCCGCCCACTCGAATATTATCGAATAATTTTATTTTCTTATCAACAGAATCCCGTTTAGGTCGAAACTTCGCTTCGAATATATTATTGATCGAGTAATTGATGGCCATTTGTTTGCCACTACTATTGGTACTCGGCGAGCCAAAGATACCTCCCTCAAAAATACTGTAGCGTTGTAAGGTGACGGCATCACTAGTATCTCGATCATATTCGTCGAATAGGCCACCAAAGAACCCCTCGGGAGCACCATAGTCAGGTGTGTAATTAAAAGAAATACTCGGTTTAACCGTATGCCGCACGCCTTTTAAGCGGCCTTTTTTAAACTGAAGCGTACCAAATAAATTGGTATTCATAGAGACCCCCGTAGAAAATTGATGCCAAGGCTTAAATCCAAATACCGTATCTCTCGCCTCAAAAGTGTCTGGAAGATCCTCTTGACCATTCGTTTGGGTGGTGTGGAAATACCAGACTTCATTGAAAGAAGCATTCGGAGAGACGGTCACGTATTTTAATAGATTAAAGTTAAGGTCAGTAGAGGCATTATGTTTAAATCCAAAACGAGCATCATCTATGGTTTTCTGGCTGAATAGCGTCGTGTCCGTGGCAGTAAACTTATTCTGAAATTGGCCATCATATTTGAATGAAATTTTTTCATACCATTTCTCCTTATTCCCTCCTCGATCTTGTTTAAATGGATAAATACGATTCAATTGAAAATTGACAGTAGGGAAATTTATATTCACCTTGTTCGTTTGCGTATTTTGAGAATGACTCATAGCCGCAGATAAGCGATAGGGTCGACCAGGAAAGGTCTGATTAAAAGATACATTTGAGGATAAAGTTCCTTGAAGGACACTTTGTGCATCGTTATTATTGACTCGTTGAAAACCATTTCCTTGTATATTAACATTTCCGCTAAAGCTTCTAGTAGGGTGGGCCTTTGTATCTTGACGATGCGACCAGCGAATACTGTAAGAATTTTGTCGGCCTGCTATATCTAAGCTTTTTCTACTTGAATAAGATACAGCTAGATTTCCGCTATATTTATATCGTTTTTTATATCTCGAATCTGCGGTCAATCCCCACGTCCCATGCCAATAGATTTCCGAAGTTAATCGAAGATCTAATTTTTCACTAATAGGAAAATACCAGCCAATCCCTTCTAAGCCAAATCCCCATTGTGGCGAATATTCATAGCCGTCTGGGAAAATTAAGCCCGTACTTTTATATTGTTTTAAAGGGAAAAAACCAAAAGGTAAATAGACAGGGGTAGGAACACCCGCTAATTCCAGATTAGACAAACCTACCACGACCACTTTATCCGCAACCACTTTTTGTTTTCTACTACGAATACCATAATGCGGATGAGGCGCATCACAGGTGGAAAAGATGGCATTTCTATTATACAAAATATTGTCTACAGCAGTGGTATCATTTGATTCTCCTTGTTGACTAACAAATTTCGTTTTTTGTCCTTTTAAAAATAAATTACTTTGAGTAGTAGCGACATCATATACAATCCCTTTATTCGATTTGAAATTGTAGCGCATTTTACTAGCTTGAAAATTTTGAGACCCATCCGTAAAGTTAGGTGGACTGCCTCCGATGCCTGATCCATCAATCGTTGTTTGTGCAACAGCAATACTGCTATCTAAACTGATCGTGATATATCCTGCTTTTAGTTCAACTGCTTGGAATTTGACAAATGCTTCGCCATATAGATGGACTCTATTATTGTAATTATCGTAAAGGATAGAATCTTTTGCCCCGTATTCCACTTCGTCATCGATAGCATTATCTGAGATGCTGACGGCACTAGTTGGGGTGGGAGCTATATTAGGGATACTATCCGCAGGGATACTATCTAATGCAGGAACTTTTACTTTATTCGGACGTTCTAATTTTTGAGGTAATCGTTTGTTGAAGACAGTATCCACTTGTCCCTCTACTGTCCAATAACAGCAAAAGATGATAAGAATCAAGGAGACAAGGGTTTTCTGCATATATTGTGGTACTAAAATTGACTTGTTTTATGTAAGCGTATGTTTAATAATAGCTGTATAAACAGCTGCTTACTTAAAATAGGTCCATAACTACGTGATGTACTGATTTTTTAAGAAAAAAAGGAGAAAACCTAACAAATCTAGTAACTTACGATAAAAGGAATTTAATAAAAGCGCATAAATAACCTTTCAATAACGTTAGGAGTAAGATGTTGTCTGAAATGTATTAGGAGGTTGTTGCACTACATTTTTCTGCCCCATAACCACAATTCTAAACAACTTCTAAGAACGAACTTGTATTTCCAATGATTAAGCTATTTTTGACAGCTACTATTTGCTGTCTTTCTTTTATATCAAATCCATCCCAAGCTAACTTGCAAGCATGCAAAGATAATGGAATACCTAGCAATTCCCATACCATCAAAACAATCGTTTTGGATGCAGGGCATGGCGGGAAAGATGCGGGCTGTAGTGGACAACATTCTAAGGAAAAACATTTAGCCCTTGATATAACATTAGCCTTAGGAGCGACTATAGAAGCGGCATATCCCTCTATCAATGTGATTTATACAAGAACGAAAGATGTATTTATTCCATTGCACAAAAGAGCAAGCATTGCGAATCGAAATAAGGCAGATTTATTTATGTCCATCCATTGCAATGCGCTTGGGAAAAAATTGGCATATATCAGTGGCACAGAGACCTTTGTCATGGGAACAGAAAATTCGGAGCATAACTCCGAAGTAGCAAGACGAGAAAATGAGGCTATTTTATTAGAAGACAATTATTTAGAACAATACCAAGGATTTGATCCCAATTCTGATGAAGGACATATTTTTCAAAATATTTTTCAAAATGCGCATTTAGACAGAAGTATATTGCTAGCGGAAAAAATTGAAAAATATGTTGCTAGCATCACTAAAAGGAAAAGTAGAGGCGTTCGACAAGCTGCTTTCGTGGTACTTCGTCAAACGACTATGCCTAGCGTTTTAATTGAAACAGGATTTTTAACGAATCCTAAAGACGAACAATACTTATCTTCTGACTCAGGACAACAACAGATGGCAAGTGCGATCTTTAAAGCTTTTAGTGAATATAAGAGCGAGGTAGAAGAAGAAGGATTTAATCTAGAATTAGCCACACTTAGATCGTCCGCTATTGCCAAAAAAGAAGAAAAGAGTATGGTAGGATCTCCTGTAGCCGAGCGGCCAATTGTTCAACAAAGGGTATTAGTATCTGGCGCTACACAAAGAGCAACAGAACCTATAGAAACAGTGGAACAAAAACAAGAAATTCTTGTTCTTGAAGAAAAAAGCCCCATAAACAAAGAAATAAAGAAAATAAGCTTTAGTGTTCAATTAGCAGCTTCTCCAACCCCTATTGATACCAATATTCCTAAATGGCAGTTGGAGGGGCTGAAAGTCCGAAAAGAAAAGAATTTTCATAAGTATTCGGTAGGTGATTATACCTCTTACGATCAAGCGGCTATTCGCAGAAAAGAATTGTCTTACGCAGGATTTAAAGGTGCCTTTGTGGTCGCTTATTTAAATGGGAATAGAATTTCTTTGTCAGAAGCGCAGACTTTATTAACTGAACAATAACATCCACCTGATTGCTATTATTATAGTATTTATGTAAATTTCAGTCAAGTTTATCAAGGTAGTTGATACTATACTTGTGTTTTTTACCACGGATTCACTGATTCAGGAAATAGTCCTAAGTAACGACGAAATAATAAGTTGGTCATCTGGACGAGCAGATTTTGTTCTCAGTTTTTCTTAAAAAATTCTTGCATAGCCTAGCTACGGAAGTATTTTTTAAGGAAAAATGAGGACAAAAGATTTCGTCCTAGATATTCAAGTTATTGTTTTGTCGTTACTAAGCTAAATAATCAGTGAATCCGTGGTGAAAATATCATCGGTTAAATTTCCATATCCTAATCTAGATTCCACTACAATAAAAATTATAATGACGATAAAAAAATCCCTTAAAATAGCCTGCCTTAGTGCTGTAGGATTTGTTGCCTTAGCAGCAGTACCTAAAGACCATGATCGGTTATTTGAGATCTCGAAAAACATAGAAATTTTTACCAACCTATATAAAGAAATCAATACCTACTATGTAGATGATTTAAATCCAGCAAAATTAATGCGGATTGGTATTGATGCCATGTTAGAATCTTTAGATCCTTATACCAACTATATTTCCGAAGCACAGATTGAAGGCTATCGCTATATTACAGAAGGTAAGTATAATGGCATTGGAGCAGACTTTGCAAAGATCAAAGGCGAAGTGACCTTAATCGCACCTTACGAAAATGGACCCGCAACCAAAGCAGGTTTGAAGGCAGGTGATGTTTTAATGACCATTGATGGTAAAGAAGTGGCGGGTAAAAGCTCAGAAGATGTGAATAGCTTTTTGCAAGGGTATCCCGGAACGGAAGTAGTGTTAACGATTAAAAGACCAGGTACGCCAAAAGAACTATCGCTTACTTTAACCAGAGAAGAGGTGAATGTTGAAAATGTACCTTATTCTGGGATGTTAGACGACGATATAGGCTATGCGGCACTGACTACGTTTACTAGAAACGCAGGTAGAAATGTGGCAAAAGCAGTAAAGGAATTAAAAGAAGAGAATCCAAATCTAAAAGGCGTCGTCTTTGACTTACGAGGAAATGGCGGTGGATTATTAGCCGAAGCAGTTAACGTCTCTAATGTTTTTATTGATAAAAACGAATTGGTGGTGACGACTAAAGGAAAAGTAATCGACTGGGATCGTAGTTTTAAAACATTAAACAAGCCAGTTGACACCGATATTCCATTGGTAATATTAATTGATAAAGGTTCTGCTTCTGCATCTGAAATCGTATCAGGAGTTATTCAGGATTTAGATAGAGGGGTTTTAGTGGGCCAACGTTCTTATGGCAAGGGCTTGGTTCAAAACACCAAAGATATTGGCTATAACTCTAAAGTGAAAATGACCATCGCTAAGTACTATGTACCAAGTGGTCGTTGTATACAAGGAGTAGAGTATGAAGATGGAACACCAGTAGATATTCCAGATTCTTTAAGAACGCCTTTTAAAACTAGAAATGGCAGACAGGTATTAGATGGTGGTGGTGTAAAGCCAGATTTATATCTAGATAAAGGAGAAAGTACAAAAGTGATTAATAGTTTAAATTCTAAGCACTTGATCTTTGACTATGCGACACAATATTGCTTAAAGCATGAAAGTATTGCAGATGTAAAAGATTTCAAATTCACAGATTTTGAAGACTTTATCGCTTACTTGGATAAAAGAAATTTTGAATATAGCACAGGTACAGAAAAAGCTTTGAAAAAGCTAAAAGTTGCTGCTGGAGAAGAAGATTATGATGCAGATTTAGCGCCTTCTTTTGCAGATATTCAAAACCGAATTAAAGAGGCAAAAAAGAAAGATGTCTATCGTTTCCAAGCGGAAGTCACTGATCAGATAGAAAAAGAAATTGCTAGCCGATTCTACTACGAAAAAGGGAAGATTCAAATCGGTCTTAGAAATGATGTGGAAGTGAAGGAGGCAATTGCGATTCTGAAAGATCAATCAAAATATAATAGCTTACTTAAAAACAAATAGGGGAGTTAAGAAGAGAAATAATGAACACGGAGGCACAGAGACACTGAGATTTTAATACAAACTAGTATTTATTAAACTCCGTGTCTCAGTGCCTCTGTGTCCAATTATTATAGTACAAAAGCCCAGTATTATCTCCGTGCCCCAGTGCCTCCGTGTTCAATCTTCAAAGTGGCGACAGCCACTCAACCTCACGCCCCTCCTTTACTCAGCTCCGCCTCATTAATTGCCTTAATCTCTTTATCAATATAATAAAGGCTATGCGGTCCTTCTCCAATCAATTTAATCTTATCCAGAATAGAGCGGATTAAATTCTCTTCTTCTCGTTGTTCCATCACATACCATTGTAAGAAATTGAAAGCCGTCTGATCCCCTTCTTTCGTCGCCAATGCCGTGAGTTTATTGATAGAGGCACTGACCTTTTGCTCATGTGCATAAACGGCCTTAAACATATCTTGTACAGACTTATAGTTATGAGGTGGCTGCTTAATAGCAGGAGTTATTGCAAAGCCATCTACCTCACTGAGATAAGTATATAATTTAAGCATGTGCATATTTTCTTCCGCAGATTGTCGGTGCATAAATTGTGCACAACCTTCCAATCCTTCTTTATCACACCAAGACGCCATGGCCAAATAAATAAAGGAAGCCGTTCCTTCTAAAGCAATCTGGTCGTTAAAGGCTTTTTCCATTTTTTTTGAGATCATCTATTTGATTTTTTATGATGGTGATTTAAAAGATAACTTAGATTGCTGGTCTGAGTAGATTGATACGGTTTAGTCCAAAGATCTAAGCTACCTTTAGATGACAATATAACTATGATTTGATTAAGATAGTTCAAAATTAAATTTCCATAATTAGTGATTTTTCACTAACCTTGTCAAGCCTTAAAAACGAAGATATAAATAACAGTATGATACAGACACCAAATCTAATTATAGGCGCAGGTCCAGCAGGCTTGGGTATAGCAGGCAGCTTACGTAAAGAAGGGATTGATTTTGAAATAGTAGAACAGTCTCAAAATGTGGGCAACTCTTGGCACAATCATTATGAGCGGCTACACTTACATACGGTCAAGCAATTGTCTCACTTACCTCATTTACCATTCCCGGAAGACTATCCTTTATATGTGCCTCGGGCAAAAATGGTAGAATATTTCGCCAACTATGCGGCTACTTTTGATATAAAACCACATTTTGGAGAAACGGTGGTAGCGGTTAAAAAAGAAGGCGATCATTGGTTGACGACTACTCAGAATGGAAAACAGTTTCAGTCTAAAAATCTATTAGTAGCAAGTGGGATTAATCGGATCCCAAATATCCCAACATGGAAGGGGAAGGATACGTTTAAAGGAGAAATTATTCATGCTAAGTCTTATAAAAATGCCAAGCCATTTGTAGGTAAAAAAGTATTGGTAGTTGGTATGGGAAATACGGGTGCGGAACTAGCATTAGACTTAAGTGAGCATGATTGTGAAACGTACTTATCTGTACGTGGACCCGTATCTGTTGTACCAAGAGATTTAAATGGTCGCCCTGTTCAATTGACAAGCATACAACTAGCAAAGATTCCTTTCGGAATAGGGGATTGGTTAGGAAATTTTATAAGAGGTATTTATCTAGGCGATTTGAGTAAGTATGGATTAAAAACACCAAAATTATCTCCTGCTAAGCAATTGAAAGTGACAGGAAAAACACCAGTCATAGACATAGGAACCGTGGACCAAATTAAGGCAGGCAAAATTAAGGTGATGCCAGAGATCGATTACTTTTCAGAAACAGGTGTTACGTTCAAAAATGGAGAAACAAAAGAATTAGATGCTGTGGTATTGGCTACGGGATATCGAGCCAAACTGAATGACTTTATGGAAAATTTAGATGGATTATTGAACAAAGATGATTTACCAAAACAAGCTATCAATGATGGACCTAACAAAGGATTGTATTTTATAGGTTTTGATAATTATAAGCTAGGAGGGATATTTGGTATTATTCGGACGGAGGCGCCTGCGATTGTGGCAGATATACAGAAAGGATAAAATCGATTTCGCTTTTTTAACATACATTAACATCTGCTGGTATAGTGGATATAATTGTTACTTTTCAGAAGCAGGTGCAAAAGCCTTTTATTATTTTACGATAAATGCAGCTCAAGCAGCAGATATTTATTGGATGACGGATTCCGAAATAGAACAGTACAAATTACTTAAGGAATAATGATCTTTTAATTGACTATTTTTATTTGGAATAAGGGATGAAAAATGAAATAAATTTTGGCTTTTCTTTTAAATTAACATATATGTTTACTAGATTTAGGCTCTTTTTTGTCACAGGACTTGTTATTATAGAATAGGTCTAAATTTGATAAAACCAATTTTTAATTCATAAAACTCGATACTTAATCAAAAGTAGCGAGTAGAAAAAAATATAGCATGAGTGTACCATTAACGGCCTCGAAAGATACAGCGACTAACGAAATACAACGGCTTTTTGATTTACAACAAAAAAGTCAATTTAGAGTAGCGAATGAAACAGCACGTCAACGGAAGGCGAAGCTTAAAAAATTACACAAAGCAGTCTTAGCTTATCGACCTCAAATTAAGGAGGCTTTATATAAAGATTACCGCAAGCATCCTAGTGAAGTAGATTTAACAGAAATCTATCCCGTTACTAGTGAATTGAAACATGCTAAACGAAATATTCGTCGATGGACAAGAGCGCATAGAGTAGCTACGCCATTAGCTTTATTAGGCTCTAGTTCTCATATTAAGTACGAACCAAAGGGCGTGGTATTAATTATCTCTCCTTGGAATTTTCCAATCAACTTGACAATAGGTCCATTGGTTTCTGCTATTGCGGCAGGGAACACGGTCATTATAAAACCTTCGGAACATACGCCTCATGCTTCTGCATTAATGAAGAAAATGGTGGAGGAGGTCTTTAGTGAAGAGGAGGTAGCCTTAGTAGAAGGTGGTGTGGCAACGTCTACGGCATTATTGAATTTACCCTTCAATCACATCTTCTTTACAGGAGCGCCATCTATCGGAAAAGTGGTAATGAAAGCTGCTTCAAAACATCTTACTTCTGTTACATTAGAATTAGGTGGAAAATCGCCAACGATCGTAGATGAGACAGCCAATATAGATGCTGCAGCTAGACGAATAGCTTGGGGAAAATTCTTGAATAACGGACAGGTCTGTATTGCGCCAGATTATGTTTTTGTACATAAAAGCAAGAAAGCCGCTTTTTTAGAAGCGACCAAAAAATATATTCAAAAATTTTACACAGAAGATGCCTCTAAGGAGACTTCTTATGCTAGAATTGTTAATAACCACCATCACCAAAGAGTAAGCAGCTATGTTGCAGATGCAGTAGAAAAAGGAGCAAAGATAGAAGTGGGTGGTAATTTTGATAATTCCCAAGATTATATTGCCCCTACGGTAGTGTCTAATATACCGAATAATGCGACTTTAATGCAACAAGAGATTTTCGGTCCAGTAATGCCGGTCATGGAATTTACAAATATCTCGGAAGTAATAGATGTCATTAATTCTAAAGAGAAACCATTAGCATTATATATTTATAGCAAAAGCACCAAAAACGTCAACCATATTTTGAATAACACTAGAGCAGGAGGTTCTTGCATAAACCACAGTGCAGTCCATTTCTTTAATAATGAATTGCCTTTTGGTGGCTCTAATAATAGTGGAATTGGGAAAGGACATGGCTGGTATGGCTTCCAAGCTTTTTCTAATGCGAGAGGTATTTTAAAACAACATATTCCGAATGCATTGGAATTGTTGATGCCGCCTTATAATGACTTTAAGCAACGATTGATTGATTTGACAATTAAGTTTTTCTAGTTGTCGTTACTTCATGACGTTGACATTCTTTTACACATAGGCACACAGATCACTTAGTACTTTAATCTTACTATGTGTCCTAATGTGCCTATGTGTCTAAAACTATGTGTTTAAAACTAAGTCTAGTGAGTTGTTCTGAAGTGTTTCTACTCTTCGATAGTAATGACCCTTCCTGTACGATCAATTTTATACTTCAATTGCATAGGTGTACAAATAACCTTCAAAGCAGTCTCCAAATCATCATGCCTAAAGGTGCCATTGAAAATTTCATTCATTGCAGGAGCATTCACGATAACGGCATATTGTCGTTCCAATTCTGCAAAGACCTGATTAATATTTTCCTGATAAAATCGGGAATTACCAGTTGACCAAAGTGGTTTTTGATGACTAATAGTTTGTTTTTCCATTTGGTCTTTGACTACATGAATGGATTGATTACTATTTAAAGTTGCTACTCGTTGTTGATTGCTCACCTTGATCGTACCTTCATAACATTCAACATACAATTGATCGCCCCATGCTCGGACATTAAACCTTGTACCATCTAAAGCTTCTATATTCCCATTGGCTGTTTGTATATGGAGCGTACTTCTTTTTTTTACTTGCACATAGGCTTCTCCAACTAACAAAATATTGCGTTCCGCCTCCCATGTACTTTTCTCATATTCTATACTGGAGCCATCATTCAAGACTATGCGAGATTGATCTGGTAAAGCATGGACACTAATATTTGCTAGAGGAGCAGTAGTTAGAATAACTCCTTTATTCAAAAAATGAATAACAAAAAAGATAATAGCTAGGCCCATTATTATTGCCATCATTATACGAAAACGTAAGGAAGGAATTTCAGCCATTTGAAAAGAAGTTGAAGTTGTTTAAAAGAAGCTCTGCAAACCAGCAAACCGCTGAGAAATCTTATCATTCCGAACCGCCAAAGAAAGCGCCTTCTTAGTACCCACCACAATCACCATTTTCTTACCCCGTGTAATACCCGTATAGAGCATATTGCGATACAGCATCATATAATGGGTCATGTGCAACGGCATAATAATACAAGGACACTCACTACCTTGAAATTTATGAATAGAAGCCGCATAAGCTAAAGTCAATTGATCAATATCTGAAAAATCGTAGATCACTTCTTGGCCTTCAAAATCTACTAAAATTTCTTGTTCGATCCGATCAATTTTAGTGATACTGCCCACATCGCCATTATATACTTCCTTGTCATAGTTATTTCGGAGCTGCATTACTTTGTCCTTCACATGAAAGGTGCGACCCATTTTGATAAGTGGTTCCGTAGAAGGATTTAATTCTTTTTGTAGAATAGTATTCAAGTTTCGCGTGCCAATAATTCCCCGATTCATCGGACTTAATACTTGGATGTCAATAATAGGATCGAAGTCATATTTTTGGGGCAAACGAGTTTTGACCAATGTTGGAATAAGTTGTAAAATAGCCTCTGGTTCTTCTCGTTCTATAAAGAAAAAATCACTACTATATTTATTACTGATGGTTGGAAAAATACCTGTATTAATAGCGTGGGCATTGAGGATGATTTGGGAGTTGGCGGCTTGTCTGAAAATTTCAGTAAGGGTAGTTGTCGGGCAAATATTGACGTCGATTAAATCCTTTAAAACATTACCAGGGCCCACACTTGGCAATTGATCGGTATCACCAACCAGTATCAAACGAGCATGTGTTGGAATAGCTTTTAATAAATTATACATCAGGACGGTATCAATCATACTGGCCTCATCTACAATAATAATATTGCATTCCAAAGGCTTCTCCTTATTGCGTCTAAATCCATTGATGCCAAAATCAAACTCTAATAAGCTATGAATGGTTTTCGCTTCTATCTTAGTGATTTCTGCCATCCGCTTGGCAGCCCGACCCGTGGGAGCAGCTAGTAAGATCTTATCAGTTAGTTTTCTAGCAATCGCTAAAATAACTTTAGTAATGGTACTTTTCCCCGTACCAGGACCACCCGTGATAATATGTATTTTTTCTTGAAAACATTGACTAACAGCCTGATGCTGTTGAGCAGCCAATTGGATTGTTAATTCCTTTTGTGCCCAATCAATTGCCTTTTCAATATTAATTTGTTTGAGTGGCGATTGACCAGTCAATAGCCGATCGAATTCTTTGACAATTCCTTTTTCGCTGAGATAAAAAGCTTTTAGCCAAATAAACACTTTTGGTCCCTCTTGATAATCTAAAGTTTCTAGAATAATTCGCCCATCTTTAATGATGGCCTCTAATCGCTGATCGATTAAATGGGCGTCTACTTCTAGTAATTCATGAGCTTTTTCTAAGAATAAATCTACTGGATAGCAAGTATGTCCTTCGTTGGACAATTCAGATAAAGCATATTCAACACCAGAATCTATACGGATGTCTGCATCCATAGCGATTCCCATTTTGCGGGCAGTGTGATCGGCCGTTTTAAAACCAATTCCCCAAATATCTTTGGCTAGTTGATAGGGGTTATCTTGAATAATTTCAATACTTTTTTCCTCATAGGTACGGAATATTTTTTTTGCATAAGTGGGACTGATGCCATATCCTTGTAAGAAAATCATGACCTCTCTAATCGCTCGTTGTTCATCCCAACAAGCCTTTATTTTTTCTAAACGTTTACCACCTATACCATTTACATCGAGCAGAGCATCGGGATTATCGTCAATAATTGCTAAAGTTTCAATGTCGTAATACTCCACAATTCGCTCTGCGAACACGGGGCCAATACCCTTAACAAGCCCAGAGCTTAAATATTTTTTAATTCCTTCTTTAGAAGAAGGTCGCTCTACTTCATATTCTTTTACTTGAAATTGAAAGCCATAGTTGAGATCATTTTTCCAAAATCCCTTACAGCGCACGGTTTCCCCGACCTGTACCGTGGTCAAAGTACCCACAATAGTAGTCAAGTCCTTCTTCTTAGGCTCTTTCAATCTAGCAACGGTATATCCATTTTCTCCATTTTGAAAGGTAATACGCTCTATATGTCCGTGAATTTCGTCCAAAATTGAGTTATTTTTAATCGATACTTATTATTACTTTTGCGAACGCTTTTTTGTATACATTAACCAGAGTATTAAATATTCCTTAATACCCTTTAAAAATAAGGATTTTATAGGATTTGCGACTACTTTTGTTAGTGTGTACGAACTAAGATGCTAGTTTGAATACAGTGTTAAACAACTTCATTTTTAACACCCTTAATCAACAAACACTTTCAATAAAAGTAATAAAATTAACAATGAGAAAATTATTTTTCCTCTTAGCGCTTTCTTGCCTTTCATTAGGTGTCTTTGCACAAAAGGTAGGCCATGTCAATACAGGCCTATTATTAGAAGGAATGTCAACGGTAAAAGCTGCTAATTCTGAATTAGAATCTTACCAACAAGGTTTAGTCGCACAAGGCCAAAAAATGGTAGAAGGACTACAAACAGAATACAACGCTTTCGTAGCAGAAGTGCAGAAACAAACAATGACGCCAAAGGCGCAACAAGAAAAGCAAGCTGCGCTACAAAAGAAGCAACAAGAGATTCAAGCATACGAGCAAGAAGTGCAAAATAAAATCATGGCAAAAAGAGAAACTTTACTAAAACCTATCTTATCTAAAGTAGATGCTGCTATTAAGGAAGTAGGGAAAGAAGGTGGCTTTTTGTTTATTTTTGATGTTAGTATTCCTAACACGATTCTCTTTGCAGATGAGCCGTTGGATGTAATGGATAAAGTAAAAGCTAAGTTAGGTATATAAGTTATTATAGCTAATCGCTTAATTTAAATTCCTGAGAAAAGGGCAATGTAATTTTACATTGCCCTTTTTTTGTGGGAAATATTAAAATTTAATTTTTTTACCAGGCAATATTTCTCTTTCACTGTTTAATTGATCTGTATACATTTCTTTCCTACCAATCACATTTGATTAAACAGATTAAAACAAATCAAGGCAATTCGATGCCAATCAAGCCCATATTTCTGAGAGCTTAGAATTATAACTTTCTAAATGAAAGGAATCTATCCATTGAGCATTAAATTATATTTTTTGATATGAATTTTATTTATTTGATTAATTGCAACATATAGACTGCATACTCTTGCGATTACAAAGTAAAAATAAATATTGTATTTAAATAATTGAAAATCAATTTATTAGCAACGGTTATTTTAAATAATTTCTGTTGTTTTATACTTACAAGCCACTGTTTTTGTCTCAAAAAATAAAAAGAATTTTATGGAGATTTGAGTTTTATATGAATTAAAATTATGTTTTAAAGCTTAATAGATGGTCGTTCTAAAATCTAATATCCCAACTAAATACAGCGAAATGAATTCAAAGAATATAGCTGATTGAAAGTAGCAAGAGTAAAAATTATAAAAATATTTTGTAACAATTAAACCAAACGAAGATGAACAATTTTAGAAGAAAGGTAGCATGGGACAAACGTCAAGAGGCAAATGAATTAGCTAATCAACGACCTCATCCACGCCATGTTAGTAATGGTGATGAATTAAAATTTAGGCATACTAAAAAAACAGAAGCATGCCATAAAGAGTCAACTCATGACTATAAATACGATAAGAATGTTACTTATAAAGAGTACTGTGAAAAGTTAGAAATAAAAGGTAAGCCTTCTTATCTAATGAGCTTTACAAAAGGAATGCCACATGATCATGAAACAGGCTTGCTGAAAAATCCAGATCACTACCCTTATTTTGTAAAAGCAATAGATAGTGGTGATCCCAGAGATTTTAGAGATACGCCATTAGGGGCAATTGATAATATAGGAAGTACTGATAATTTAAAACCTTTAAATTGGAAATCGCTAAAAGCTAAGAAAGGAGGAAAAGATGGTGGAAAAGTAGGAATTAGAGCATGGGAATCTCAAAGTGCGGGTCTAGCATGTGAATTGGAAGGTCCAGACGCACAGGCTGTTACGATGCCACCGGCGCCTAAATTAGGCAGTGCAGAATTGGTCGGTGAAATGTCGGAGATATATGCTCAAGCTTTGCTAAGGGATACACCTTTTACCAGTCTAAGTGTTGGAGGAACTGGATTTAATACTCAACATGACACAAAGAAAATATCAGAAGTTTATTGCTTAAAAGCATTTCATATTGATGAGGGAGATTTTGCTAAAGTATTTGATTTTACCAGAATGTTGAATCACTTGTCGTGGTTTGATGAAAATGAAAGCATTGATAAATTGACCGCATCAGAAGCAGCTAGACGTTGTGGTAGAATTTGCCCAACTCCTGCCACTGCTTTTAGAGGGATTACAACAGGAGATGATATTGGTCCTTACCTATCTCAGTTTCTATTAGTAGGTAATACAGGCATCAATAGAAATGATGATGAAAGAGCTACAAAAGATGGTCTAATAACCTATGGTGCTATTTCTACGGATCAACGGGTGCGTACAGCGGTAAAGGGAAAAGACTACATGACTACATGGGAGGAATGGTTAGACGTCCAGCATGGTGCTGATGTTAGTCAATTAGAAGATTACGTTAGTACAAGTAATGCTAACGCTAGACGATTTATCCATACCCCTCGTGACTTAGCTACCTATGTCCACTATGATGCACTTTACGAAGCATATTTAAATGCTTGTTTAATTTTATTAGGATTAGGAACTCCCTTTGATCCAGGTATTCCTTTTCAAGAACCGAATAATAGAGATCATCAACAAGGCTTTGCTCATTTTGGAGGGCCACATATTCTTTCTTTGGTAACGGAAGTAGCTACTAGAGCATTAAAGGCAGTCCGTTTCCAAAAATATAATATTCATAGAAGATGCCGTCCAGAAGTGTTAGCTGCAAGAGTGCATAAGCAGGAAGATCTTAAACATATGGCACCAGAAATAAAAGAGATGTATAGCCATTTATTCCATTGTGGTATTCTTCCAGAAGTAGCAGCCAAAAATGGAAAAGATAATTATCTATTGCCTATGGCATTTTGTGAAGGCTCACCTATGCATCCTGCATATGGTGCTGGACATGCTACGGTTGCGGGTGCTTGTGTAACTATATTAAAAGCTTTTTTTGACCATGGTCAGCATCTCGAAGTTGTACCCACTACAGAGATAACATCAGATTCCCTTAAAGTTTTCAAGAGTGCAAAAAAAGGTATTCTTAAAAGTGATATTCATTCTTCTAATTTAGCTTATGTTTCTGTTAATCATGGAAAAGAATTAAAGGCAGTGCCTGTGTTGAATGTACGTAATGAAATCGATCACCTCACGGTGGAAGGAGAATTAAATAAGCTAGCTTCTAATATTTCTATTGGGCGTAATTGGGCAGGAGTGCATTATTTTTCGGATTATTATGAATCTTTATTGATGGGCGAACAAATAGCCATTGGTATATTGGAAGAACAAAAAATCATGTTTGGAGAAAACTTTCATATGACTGTTCCTAAGTTTGATGGAACTTCTATTCGAATTTAGATGTAGAATTTTTTTTAAGAAAAGGTAGTTTTACACTACCTTTTCTAATGTTTTAGCAATACCTCCTAAAAGTATAGAATTCAGAAAATTCCCACTCGCCATCATTTCTTTTCCCATATTTCCTTTGTAAAACATATTTTTTTTCTTAAACTTGGCGAATATTCGCTACGTATTTAGGTGTAATTATATAGAATTCCTCATTTCTTCATCTCTTATAGCCCATTTAAAAAGATAATGACGACCAAACTACCAATCAATCTTAGTAAAATTAAAGACGGGAAGGATTATATTGAATCTCTAAGAAATAGAGATTTAGTTATTTATCTATTTGGAGAAATGGTCAAAGAACCAGTGGATCATCCTATGATTCGCCCTTCGATTAATGCCATTGCTAAGACCTATGATTTGGCGGTACAGGCACCTGAATTGGCATCTGTTATTTCTCCCTTTACAGGAGAACGAGTGAGTCGATTTTTACATGTATGTACTAGTGCGGAGGAATTAGTATTACAGAATAAAATGCAGCGAAAGTTAGGGCAGTTAACAGGGACTTGCTTTCAGCGTTGTGTGGGAATGGATGCTTTCAATTCGTTATATTCTGTTACGTATGAAATGGATGAGGCTAAGGGGACAGACTACCATACCAAACTCAAAACTTTTTTGACCTTGATGCATCGCTATAATTATGTAGTAGGCGGGGCGATGACTGATGTAAAAGGGGATAGAAGTTTACCACCTCACCAGCAGGAAGATCCTGATATGTTTGTTCATGTCTCAAAGCGTACCAAGGACGGTGTTTATATAACAGGAGCTAAAGCCCATCAGACAGGTTG
>CALJIY010000265.1 GCA_937973945.1 uncultured Saprospiraceae bacterium
ATTCAATCTTCAGCCTACAGGTTTCGTTATTATCTCGGCTGATGATCGGTATAATCCAATTCTAGCCTTCTCTGAGGAAAGTCATATTGATTTTGACAATGAGGTAGTCAATATTGGTTTAATGGGTACTTTGTCAAAGCACGAACAACGAATTAAATATCTTCGAAAAAACAATATAAAAACACCTATTACTGTTCAAACAGAATGGCAAAAATTAAGAAGTGGTGCTGCTACTCGTTCCTCTAGAAGTAATGTGCAGGTTGGTCCATTAACAACAACGAAATGGAATCAAGGAGAACTGTACAATGCAGAGTGCCCTGCGGACGAAACAACTGCTGCGGAAGGCCCTGATGGTAGAACCTACTGTGGTTGTGTGCCAATCGCAATGGCGCAATTAATCAAATACCACAATTACCCAGCTCAAGGAAATGGGTCGAATGAGTATGAGGATAACAACTTCGGAACACAATCGGCAGACTTTTGTACCACCGAATACAATTGGGATAACATGCCAGACGCATTAACAGAACCTAATGCAGATGTATCCAACTTGATTTATCAAATGGGGGTAGCTTCTTTTACACAGTATAGCACCGAGTATACGGAAACCTACTTTTCTTATGTAAGAGACGCTTATGTCAATTATTTTGGGTATGACCAAGCCGCTACTTGGTTTTTTGATGGCAATACTTTTGACCAATTTGCCGTAGTAGCAAAAAAAGATTTAGACAGAGGCCTTCCTTTATTATTGACAGGTACTGCTTCTAATCTAGTGGGTCATACTTGGGTAACAGACGGATATGGTTATTTCTCTGATTCTGATAAAGCAGAATATTTTCACTTCAACTGGGGTTGGGGTGGCGACAATAATGGCTGGTTTTTAGATTCAGGTTCTTCTTGGTTGCCTTTAGAAGGTCAAGGAGATGGTGTAGCGGAAATTACTTATTACTGGGATAGATGGGTATTACATAATTTATATCCTGCAGAAGTAACTTGCCAAACACCCCCTCTATCAGAGGTCAGTGTCAATGGTATTTCAAATGGCTATGCTTGGTTGAATCAACATAATTTTTACTTAGATCAACAAGAAGTATCTTTCCGATATAGAGAATCTGGTACGACTAACTGGATTACAACTGATCCAATCGAAGAAAAAAATTACCTATTGAGTAACCTGAAACCTGGGACCCAATATGAGTACCAAGGTAGAAGAAAATGTTGTGGCAGTGGCTGGTCTGATTATACAGAGACACAAACATTTGTCTCTAGTGGCGAGCGAGTTGGTCCAGATCCAACAGATGGTCCAGACCCAACAGAATCTACTTGTGAGGTCATTCCTACCTCTGGTTTAACGACTAGTAGTATTGGAGATAATAACGCTTATATATACACTACCCAGCCATATGGTCAAGTCAATAATCAATTTCGATATAGACCTGTCGGTACCTCTAACTGGACGACTTCTAACATGGGAACTACTTACTATCGTTATTTAAGCGGTCTACTAGCTGGCACTCAATATGAATTTCAGGTAAGACACGAATGTACGGCTAACGATTGGTCAGAATATTCTGCTTCTCAAAATTTTACGACCACAGGGACTGCTGTAGGTGGCGGCGGAAATGATAATAATGGTGGTGATACAACAGATGGTAGTAATGATGGCAATACAAACGCTGGTTGTGCTTCAAGTATCAATGGTAACAATTTATATACTAGTAGTATCAGTGGTTCGGCTGCTTACGTATATACGCCTCAACCTAATGGCGCTGTAAACAATCAATTTCGTTACCGTCCAATGGGTTCAAACACATGGACGACGACCAATATTGCAACTACTTACTATAGATATTTAAGTGGTTTATTAGAAGGTACGACTTATGAATACCAAGTCAGTGAACAATGTGCTGATGGTACTTATTCTGAATTTTCTACCACGGCTACCTTCACAACAACAGGTACGCCTGCAAATGGTGGGTCTGATGGCAATAATGGAGGTGGAAATGATGGAGGCGGAAATAATGGAGGTAATACAAACGAAACTTGTGATTTAAGTATCAGTGGTACTAGTCTATACACCAGCAGCACTAGTGCTTCGGCTACTTATGTGTACACGCCACAACCACTGGGTGCGGTTAATAATCAATTCCGATATAGACGTATGGGTACTTCTGCTTGGTCTTACACCAATGTAGCCACTACTTACTATCGTTACTTAACAGGACTTACTGCTGGAACAACTTATGAATTCCAAGTACAGCAAGAATGTGAAGAATTGGTATGGTCTGAATTTTCTGGATCTGCTTTCTTTACCACGACTGCTAGTTTCCAATCAGAAGGGCCTGCGAATAAACCACACGACTATGCTACGTTCCAAAGATTAGCTGTGGCGCAAGCGCCAACAAAGATTCAAGTTAGTCCAAATCCAGTACAACAAGTATTTGAATTTAGTGCTAATGAAGATTTCGAAGCAGGAGCAACTTTACACATCTATAATACACAAGGTAAGCAGTTACAATCTATCTCCTTATCTACTGGTCAAAAACGACAACGCGTAAATATTGAGGGCTTAAATGCCGGTATCTATTTGATTCAATACCAAACGGCTAAGACATCTCAGACTTTAAAGTTTATTAAGAAATAAATTCTAAGAAATATAAATAAAGTAGAAGGCTTGGCAGAGAACTGCCAAGCCTTCTGTTTTTTACGCACCTCAAAACTGAAACTTTCCAGTATGCACTTGCCGCACCCCATTCCGTCGATCTTCAAAATACTTTTTGATCGTAAAAGAAGAAGAGGTAAAAGCGATTTCTTTCCAAGGAATTTCTTCTTCCGTAAATAAGCGAACTTCCAAACTTTCAATGGTAGGCCCAAAATTTAAATCCTGCAAATCCGCTAAGAAGTGCATATAGACTTGATTGATTTTAGGAATACTATATAAGGTGTGTAATCCTATAATTTTCACTGCAGACAATGTTTCTTCCCGCACTTCTCGCACCGCACCATCCTCTACCGACTCTCCATTTTCCATATAGCCTCCTGGTACATTCCAAAAACCTGTTCTTGGAGAAATACCTCTTTTACAAAGTAATACCTTATCCTCCCATATAGGCAGTGCCCCCGTAATGACTTTGGGATTTTGATAATGGATCGTTTCACAGTTATCACATACATATCGAGGGATCGAATCGCCTTCGACTGCTTTGAATACTACCTTATGTCCACAATTGCTGCAAAAATTCATTGTATGGTATAAATGGTGAAAAAATCACGCTTTTTTTAAGAAGTCAGATCGATTTGCCTTTTCTCACCTCCCAGCCTCCTAAAGGAGGTGCTTCCACCCGCCAGTCTCAATAAGTAATAGAGGTCAAAATCAAGTTTTTGAACCTGCCTTCCAAGGAACGCAGGCGGGCTTGAGCTTGATACTTGGTCTTGAACTTAAACCTCTTCCGCCATCATCCGAGCCTTCTCCAAATCCTCCATCGTATCCACCCCAAAACTAGTTTTATCCGTAAAAGCCACACTAATTCGATAATGATGCTCCAACCACCGAAGTTGCTCCAAAGATTCTATCCGTTCCAACTGACCTGGAGGTAATTCGGTTATTTCTAATAAAGTAGTTCTTTTATAACCGTATATGCCAATATGCTGGTAATAGGTCGCTTTATCTAACCATAAGCTAGGCGAAATGCCCCTTAGATATGGAATCGGGCTCCGACTAAAATACATCGCCTCTTGACGTTCATTTAGAACGACTTTAGCGGTATTAGGATTCAAAAGCGCTTCTGTTGTCTGGAATTTCCGAACTAAAGTAGCGATTTGGACGTTTTTCTCCTGAAGTCGGGTAATCAACAAATCTATTTGTAGTGGGTCAATAAATGGCTCATCCCCTTGAATATTAACCACAGCCGCTATATCTTGGATATCTTTTGCAACCTCTGCACAGCGATCCGTGCCACTAGCGTGTGATTGGTCTGTCATTTGCACTAAACCCCCAAAAGAAACGACTTCTTTAACAATTCGCTCATCGTCAGTAGCCACAATTACTTTCGATAGCAATTTCGCTTGACTTGCTTGCTCATAGACTCGTTGGATCATAGACTTTCCTGCGATCTCTAGCAAAGGTTTGCCAGGCAATCGAGTGGAGGCATATCTGGCTGGGATAATCCCGATGGTTTGCATAGCAATTATATTTTATAAGAGTAGAGAAGCGAGAGCAGAGAGTAGAGACGTAATACGTTTAAAACTAATGAAATTTTCGTTTTCTAAACGTAATACTAAGTCTCTACTCTCTCTTCTCTACTCTCTGTTCTAAATTAATTATACGAACATACTTGAAAAAACAACACATTCTTCTCCTACTCTTATGGGTATTAGGAACGCCGCTTTACAGTCAATACAACCTGTTTACTGGCGATGATACCTATTATCTTTTGCCACAAGATACTATCTTTCTGAAAATAGAAGGGGCCTCAGAAAAAATCTTTAGGCATAAATTAGCCCCAGGACAGACCTTGTTCTCTCTGGCCAAGTTCTATGGTTTCACACTCAATGAACTTTACTTTTACAATCCTGGCCTAAAAAAAGGTACTTATAATATAGGCGATCCTATTAGTATACCAATCCCTAATAGAGCCATTAAGCGTTTTAAAGGCAAATACTTTGAACCTTCTCAGTATGTTCCAGTTTGTTATATGGTAGAACGGGGGGATAATTTATATCATGTTTCCAAAAGGATCTTTAAACTTCCTTTAGAAACGGTTAAGGAAAAAAATAATTTGACCAGTAATACGCTGTCTATAGGCCAAGTATTGAATGTCGGCTGGATGAGTATTCATGGGATCCCAGATAGTTTACGCCAATTTAAAGGCCATCCACTCTGGAAAAGAAGTTTTACCAATAAAAAGAAATACTTTTACCAAAAAGAATATAAAAGAGAACGAGAAACACGAGGTCCTGCTCGCTGGATAAAAGGTAATAGTAATTCAACCGCACTGGTGGTCATGCATAGAAAAGCCAAGGAAGGGTCTATTGTCGGAGTAACTAATCCAATGAATAAGCGTACTGTTTATGCAAAAGTGATTGGGCGTGTTCCCTATACTTATCCAGCAGATGTGGAGATTATTGTATCTCCAACTATTGCTAAAATGCTTGGTGTACTAGATGAAAAATTTTATGCCCGTACACATTATTTGAAATAAGATCGCTTTCGCTGTCAGACCGCTGCGCTAACAGGAACGATCTGACTTCTGACTTCTAAAAATCACTACATGTACCACGAAAATATTCTAGGGACGATAGGCAATACCCCACTAGTCAAAATCAACAAAATAGCAGCAGATATTCCTGCTCTGGTATTGATTAAAATGGAAACCGCTAATCCAGGTCATTCTATCAAGGATCGAATGGCTTTGAAAATGTTGGAAGATGCGGAGAAAAGTGGCAAAATAAAACCGAACGGGACGATTATAGAATGTACCTCCGGGAATACCGGTATGGGTTTAGCCATCGCTGCTGCAGTGAAAGGCTATAAATGTATTTTCACGACTAGTGATAAACAAAGTAAGGAAAAAATTGACCTACTAAAGGCAATGGGTGCGGAGGTCATTGTGTGTCCTACGAATGTAACGCCAGAAGATCCTAGATCCTACTACTCTATTGCCGAGCAATTGAGTAAAGATATTCCCAATTCATTCTGGTGTAATCAATACGATAACCTTTCAAATCGACAGGCGCATTATGAATCTACAGGTCCAGAAATATGGGAACAGACAGAAGGAAAAGTTACCCATGTAATTGTTGGTGTGGGTACAGGTGGAACTATTTCTGGTACGGCTAAATATTTGAAAGAACAAAATCCAAATATTAAGATGTGGGGGATTGATACTTATGGCTCTGTCTTTAAGAAATACCACGAAACAGGAGAGTTTGATGAAGAAGAAATCTATCCTTATATCACAGAGGGGATTGGAGAAGATATTCTTCCTAAGAATGTAGACTTTAGTTTAATCGATCATTTCGAAAAAGTAAGCGATAAAGATGGCGCTGTAATGGCTAGAAGATTAGCAAAAGAAGAAGGCATGCTATTAGGCTATTCTGCTGGTTCTGCCTTTGCAGGATTACGACAACTAAAAGATAAATTGACCAAAGACGATGTCGTCATTATGTTAATCCACGATCATGGAAGTCGATATGTTGGAAAAATATTCAATGATAGTTGGATGCGAGAGCGAGGCTTCTTAGAAGACGAATTGAAAGTAAAAGATCTAATTGTTTCCAAAAAACATTCGCCATTTATAGCGGTCAAACGCACCGATACCATCCATCAGATTTTCCAAATCATGAAGGAAAATGATATTTCTCAATTGCCTGTGATGGAAGATTCAGAATTAATTGGATCTGTCGTAGAAAGTAGGGTCTTAGAATTTTTATTAGAAAACCCTATGCAAAACGCGATGAAGCCAGCCGAACAAATAATGGGCGATCCTTTTCCTATTGTCAATGAAGAATTACCTTGCCGAAACCTAAGCAAATACATCAGCAAAATGATGCCTGCGGTGATTGCTAAGGACAAAACGGGTGGTATGCATATCTTGACGCAGTACGATATTATTCAGGCGGTTTGATGAAATTTCTTTGTTTTTTGATAACACCGGCCAAAATCATAAATTTTAAATCATACATCATAAATCATATATCCACCACGCTTTGAACTAGATGGATATATGATTTATGATGTATGAAATCTGATTTAAGATTTTGCCAACCGCTCAAAATCCAGTACCTCTTCCTACAACTTAATATTGACCGCCTCCCCTTCCTTAGAAGTAGATAACACAATCATACTCTGCACACTTCCCAAATCAGAAATCATCGTTAGCTTTGTCAAAATAAAAGTCTCATAGGCCTCCACATCTTTGACTACTACCTTTAACAAATAATCATAACTGCCCGATATTCGGTGGCATTCCAACACTTCTTCAAACGTTGCTACAATTTTCACAAAACGATCTAAATAATTTCTGGTATGCCCTTTGAGCGTAATACCAATGAACACCGTCTGTTTGTACCCTAGCTTCCGCTTATTGACAATCGCCATATATTTATCAATGAATCCTTCTCGCTCTAGGCGTTTGATTCGCTCAAAAATAGGGGTCGTGGTCATTCCTAATTCTATTGCAATACTCTTGTGTGTTCGATTGCTATTGGCCTGTAGGAGGCTTAATATTTTAGCATCGGTTTGGTCTGGTGTATAGGACATATATCTACGATATTTAAAACGCTTACCTTTGAAATGAAGAGAAGAAATATTTTCTATCATACGATAGCGACTTGCACATAAAAAGAAAAATAATCTATAATTAAAAATTTTTAAAGAAAATTAATACTGTCTATGTAAAAAATAGTCCTTTTTTAATCTAACAAAAATGATTTCTCCTTAAATTTATATTTATATAATCTTCACTAAAATCTAAGAAACAGTAGGATCAAAAACCACCCACGACCTATAAAATCCGCGTCATCCGCGTTGAATTTTGTCTAGTTAGAATTAATTCAACACATAAAGCAATCAAATATGTCCACCACCATAATCTCTAATCCAATCTTAGATAAACTCCCCAAACATTTATTCCAATATGTTCATCCTCAGAATTATGAACAGTATAGTCCTGTTGACCAAGCAGTATGGCGTTATGTGATGCGTCGAAATATTGATTATCTAAGCGAAGTAGCGCATGGCTCGTACATAGAAGGTCTAAAGAAGACAGGTATCTCTCTAGATCAAATTCCTAGTATGTATGGCATGAATCGGATTCTACAGGATATTGGTTGGGCAGCCGTGGCCGTAGATGGCTTTATTCCTCCAGCTGCTTTTATGGAATTTCAAGC
>CALJIY010000266.1 GCA_937973945.1 uncultured Saprospiraceae bacterium
GAACAATTCATGAAGTTGGATAAGTAAATTTGTTCTAAGCCATATATTAAACTGTAAATCACTTCGTGTGATTTGCGGTTTTTTTTGTTTAGGGAGGTACAGAGATTTTTTTTAGAACACAGAGACACAGGGGCACGGAGATATGGGGGGCAAGTCTTACATATTAGTGAACACAGAGGCACGGAGCTCACAGAGTCAAATGTATGTATTATCTCTGTGAGCTCTGTGCCTCCGTGTTCAAAAAAAAGTCAACGTCCAGCACTTTAATTCTCCGTATCTCTGTGCCTCCGTGTTCAAAAAGTCAACATCAAACTCCCCCATCCTCAGAAGACCTCCCAACCTCTCTACGCTAATTGCAACACATTCTCTTCCACCTCCATATCCATAAAATCAGGTTGCTCGCTTACAATATCTTGCCACATGGGTTGGAAACTAAAATGACCAGCAAGTGGGAAGCCCACTTCATAATTTCTAGTCTTTAAGGCCACCTCATGCGGGATTGGTTTTTTTGGAAGACCAGTAGAATCTGCTAGGATTTGCGCTTGGCAGGTACGCTCCATGGTGACAAACCAAAAAATACATTCCTCTATACTATGCCCGACCGTCAGTAGCCCATGATTTTGAAGAATTACGGCTTTTTTATCGCCTAAAGCTTTTCCAATTAAATCGCCTTCGCTTAAGTCGCCGACAACGCCTGTATAGTCATCATATAAGCCATGATCTTCATAAAAAATACAAGAGTCTTGCGTTAATGGTTCTAATAATTTACCAAAGGCAGACCAAGTTTTTCCATATACGGTATGGGAGTGTGCTGCTGCAATTACATCTGGACGCGCCTTATGCACACCCGCATGAATAGCAAAAGCTGCCCCATTTAAAAGCTTATGTTTTCCAGCTACAATCTTTCCTTCTTCATCAACTAATATCAAGTCAGACATCTTAATTTGCTTAAAGGATACACCAAAAGGATTTACCCAAAAGCAATGCGGATACTCAGGATCTCTACAAGTAATATGCCCTGCCACACCTTCTGAAAAGCCAAATTTCCCAAATATTCTATAGGCACCAGCTAAGGTTTTTTTTAGATAATGTCTCTTAGCTTCAACGCTGTCAAAATTGGGATACTTTACTAATTGTTCAATGCCAGGAGGATTCGGAATCGCCATTCTTTTTTAATTTTTGAGTTGAGGAGGTCTAAACTTTAAAAGAACACGGAGGCACAGAGGCACGGAGTTAAATTTATTCTCTGTGCCTCTGTGTCTCCGTGTTCTTACAAAATCTGTTGAGACTTGATACTTGTCTTTTTTTAGACAACCTCTTAGTTAGAAAATATTATAACTCCAAATGCGAGTTATCACAAAACGGACCTGTCTTCGTTATTTTACAATTACAAATTTTTGCCTTACCTGTGCGCTTGGCTTCAAATAGCAAAGGCTTAAATTTAGATCCATGATGTGAACTATCGCAAAAAGGTGGATTCTTACTTTTTCCACATTGGCAATATAAGTAATTTTTTCCTTTTTCTAATTCTACGAATATAGGTTCTTTTGTTTTGGTACTCTCTTTCTTAAAGCCTCTGTGCAGCTCACTATTCGGATTATCTGCTGTTACGACAGGGTAGAGATAGGCCGCTGTCCAATGCTCTTTTGGATCATTTTCCAAACCTAATTCTGATGGAAAGGTTCTAGTGAATTTTGCGGTACCGAATAATTGATCCCAGATAGAAAACATATTTCCATAATTCCCATTGGGATCACTAATGCCATCAATCATAGATTTACCGTGGTGTGCATGGTGAAAGGCAGGGGTAATAAAAATACGTTCGATGACGCTAATGATAGGATTGAAAATTTTCCATTTATACAATGGTTCGTCCCAATGTATCGTACTATGTGAACCAATAATGACCGCTTGCTTGAGAATCAAACCGATGGCCACTGCCTTTGCTAAACCCAAAAAAGTACAGATAGCCACCCACCAAATATTAGGCATGATTAAGTAATACAATGCAGCATTTCTATAAGAAATAAAAAAGCCCATTTCTTCTGCCTGATGATGTGGTCGATGTAGTTTCCATAAGAACTCATATTCATGAGCAGAGCGATGGTACCAATATTGCATCACATCGTCGATAAATAGATAGAAAGGCAGGGCTAAAAACAAACTCCAATGACTTAAGGCAAATTGACTAGAACCAAAGAAGACGCTTCCCAACTGATAAGCAGAAAATACGATCAAAGGTTTGATCACGACCGATAGACCAAAAAAACCACCGACTTCTTGTATCCAATCATTGCTAGATCGCTTGGTGCGACTTAAATAACCTGCTGCGACTTCTATTAGCCCAAAAAAGATTAAAATGCCCAATACCATGTAGACATCAAAATTTTCTATTCCGAATATTGCTTTATCCATATCTTATATATTTTTTATTAAAACAAATATAGATAATACTTCTTAGAAAATTATATACATAAGTTAAGTATTGAGGGCTAGTGAAAAGTATATAAATGTTGATTTCAACCTTCCTTTTTACGTTTTAGAATGCGAGAAAAAGAATTTGGAGTGACGCCTAGGTAATTGGCAATATGCTTGTTAAAGGCAGTTTGAAAGAATTGAGGACTTCGTTGTAGCAGTTCTTCATACCGTTCTTCAGGTAATTTGTCTACAAGGGATTCGACTCTAAAGATTAAGGTTTGAACCGTTTCTTGTAGTGCCGCAATGTACATTTTGCTGAGATTCGGATACTTTTCAGCAGCATGGAGGAAGGTTGGATGGTCAAAAACTAGCAAGTGACTTTCCAAAATAGATTCAAAGGTATATTTAGTCTTTGTATTATTGAATAAAGCATCAGGTGAGCCAGAAATGGTATGTTCAGGGCGTAAGAATATATTTTTTTCTTCCCCTTTTTTATTAATATAATAGCCCCTCATCATTCCGGATAGGATAAAAAAAGATTTCTTAGCAACAGTTCCTGCTTGAATGATGGACACCTTATTCTTTAGTACTTGGTATTGTCCAATTGTAAGAACCTGATCAATATCCTCTCTTTCTAAAAAGGGATAAGTTGCTTTTAGTATACTTCTTATTGTTAGCGTATCCATTGTGCCTATTTCTATTTAGCGCTAAAATAAGGATTATGATTTGATTTTTGAAATGTTATTTTTGAGGGTATCTCTATAGTTGATCACAGAGTCAGGGAGACATGTCGTTTTTAACTTAAAATCTTAAAAATCAACATGCTTTTGGCCGACCGATAGGGTGAGCGAAAAGTTGTTTTTATAACTTGTAAGTACTTGGACATAATTAAATTTAGAAATAGAATGAGGTTATTTTTTTGATAGTTTTTCTTAGAATTTTCTTTAATAGCCTTAGCTATTGAATAAAATTATAAGGAAAAATAGCGGAAAAAGAAACTATTATAGGCTAAAGATAATTGTGTCCACGTACTTAAGATGCATTAATCGAAGAAATGATAAGGCAAAGCCTTTAATAATAGAATGCACAAGGCACAGTTTTGCGCCAGCGAAACGTTGATAGGCTGGCGCAAGACTGTGCATTGTGTTTACTAATTAAGAAGGCTCTGCCCATAGGGTCAGGCTATCCGAAAAGCCCAATGATTACCAGTTAGTTACAGAGCGAAGGTAGATGGCAGAAATTTTCAAAATGGCTGTCATCTTTCCCAGGAACCCAGATGACAGCCACTTTCTAAGTTTCTGCCATCAACAGTCCGTCTCTTAGCTTGAGGGGTATAGGTTCTGCTGTTTTATCTTCGAACTATCAACTTTGATAACACAACTCCTCCATCCATTTCTAAACGGATCGAATAAAAACCGCTAGTAATATTGGACGTTAAAGGAATAGAAAAACTATTGTATCCACTCAACACCTCAATAGATGCTTGCTGAATAACTTGACCCAATTCATTGATAATGGCGTAAGAAGCAAGACCATTTTCCAATGCCGTAAAAGACAGGCTGGTATGATTCATCGCTGGATTAGGAGCAATGCTCAATGTTTGGGTAGCAATCACATCTGTAATGCTAGTAGATAATTCTTCTTGATGCGGTGCTGCATAAAAAACGTCATCTTGAATCGTGATGTCAAAATTTCTGCGGATCACATCTGCCATTCGAGTCTGTTTGATTGTTGCTATTTCTTCTGAAGTTAGGAAGGGCTCATTTTCATAATAGAAACGGTCGCCGTCTCTAAGTTTTTGAAACTGCTGACCTACTATGCTCATAGCTGTTTCGCCAAATAATGCCGCAGGCATATGGTCTTCTGCCAACATACCGACCCAAGGGTCAATATCATTGATATCGCCATAGAGTTCTTGGATCGTTTGACGAAGTTTGGAATCGGAGGAAAGCTCTTCAAAACTAGTTAATTTTGATAGGCCTATATCTGCTCGAATCGTATTGTAATCTGCCAATCCTCGCTCTCGGCCACGCTGAATATTAATTGCTGCTAAATCTAAGCCCCCCGCACCTGGAGGACCGAATAGAAAATTACGTAAATCATCCACTATTTTACAATCAAACTCTTGCTGTACTTGTACGCTCATCCCTTTTAAGAGGGCTTCCATTCCACCCGCTTCCATGATAGACATAGGGTTGAAAAATATTTCTTTTAGTAGGGTATTCCCTTCTTCCATAATTTCTCCATCGCTACCCATTCTCACAATATTACTATTGATCGTAGTATGCCCATAGCGAAATGCCGCAGCGGAGAAAACATTAGAAATGCTAGGGTTGATAGATGCATCATATCCTTCATAAGCAGGTAGTTGAATACCTAATGCGGGTAACCATTCTTCATATACAATGGCTTGTAAGATGCCACTAACCTGACGTTTAGCTGCCTGAAATAATTGGCGGTCGGTCCAACTAGGATTTTCTATTTTTAATAGATCGCATATGCGATTGTGTTCTCTTGCGAATAGGGTATGTAAACTAAGTAACAGGGTATTTTCATTCGCTCGGACATCGCCAGCAATAAACCATTCTTTGGCAAATGGATTAGCCATGGCCATAAATGGGGCATCTTGATCGATGTTTTCTCCTCTTTCACCGTCTAAGGTATTGAAAGGCAATAGATTATCAGTTGTCATTTTGAGCTTTCCATCTTGTAGGGAACGGACCCAAAATGCCCGAAAATCATCTGATCCATATATTCCTGAACCATCTATAAAGTTAGAAATGAAATTTTGAGGCGTTCTTGGATTGGAAGGATCGGTACCTGAACTATGATCGGCTTCGTTTCGCATTAAAGGAATCATGACTTCCCCTGTTCCCATTGGATCAAAATGTGGATCGCCAATTGGAACGGGTATACCGATAAAGTCTGCTGGATCGGTACTTTCCTCTAATAATGTAATATCATGATCTATAAATTGACCAAATACCCAGGCAAAATCACTTAAGCCCAAGGGATCATGTATCAATTCCGTTTGGGCAAATAATTCATTGCTGATATGTCGGGGATTAGGGCGATTGGCACCTGCAGGGGCAGCCATGCCGTCGCTATATCCATTTGTCGTAATTCTATCTATTTGATTACCTACAGAACCCCACCCTGGATTTTGTAAATTATTAGCGTACCCATCGATATTCCTAACCTCTTGAGCAACAGCTATTTGTGACAGGCAAAAAAGTGTAACTAATGTTATAAGTAGTGTTTTAGTCATGTGTATTAGGCTGAATTTTAAATATTTAGGTCTTAAATCGGGGCAGGGATAAATATATGATTTAATGAAAAGTGTCCGCAATTGGCAAAGCGTTCCCAAAGGAAGTGTTAAAATTATGTTTTAAGTAATAGGTAAGAAGTAATAGGTAATAGGTGGGCTATTCGAACTGCTATTTTTTAAGTTGATGTGTAATGCTTTGTCTGCTTACTCTCTTTAGAAGGAGTAATGACTTCGTTCAATCAAGAGGTAATATTCCAACTTGCTCGTTTGTGCTTTTAGACAGGCGGATTCAAGTGTCATATTCATGACTCATCAAATAAATGGTGCAGAAAATAGAGCGTATAAGCACATAGCTCTAAGAATTACGGGTACCTACTACTTATTACCTATTACCTATTACTTCCTACCTACCGAATACTAACCGTACTAAATCCACTACCTTGTTTGTCAATTTGGATTTGTGTACCGATTCGTTCTTTTAATTCTTTAATGTGGGAAATAACACCGATGGTTTTACCGCTAGCTTGTAGGTTTTCTAGGGTTGAAATGGCTAAGTCCAATGCAGACTCATCCAAGGTGCCAAAACCTTCATCAATGAATAGCGATTGGATTTGCGTGTTCCGACCCGCTAAATCAGATAAGCCTAGGGCGAGGGATAAACTGACTAAAAAACTTTCCCCACCTGAAAGGGTATTGATGGAGCGTACATTATCGGCTTGGTAGGTATCAATGATCTCTAATGCTAGATCTTGGGTGTTGGGCTTATTGAGTAGGTATCGGCCATGCAATTGAATGAGATGTCTGTTGGCCAATTCCGCTAACTTCTTTAGGGTGAGTCCTTGCGCAAACACTCGGAATTTCTTTCCGTCTCTAGAACCAATTAGGTCATTTAACTTCGCCCAACGATCAAACTCTTTTTTCTGGACCTCTATCTTTTGAAGGAGCTCTTTTCCTTCTGTTTTGCGCTGTTCGTTATCTTCTAATTGTTGTTTACGTCTGCCTATTTGCTGTTCGTTTTCTAGATACTTCGCCTCACTGGCTGCTAAAACGTCTTGAAGGTCAGTTAGTGTTTCTTGGGTCAGTTGTTTTTTGGTTTCCTTTTCAATGGACGATTGAATATTTTTTAGCTGTTTTTCTTGTATCGCTTTTTCCTTTTGAAGTCGCTCTTTTGTTTGCTCAATAGATTTGACTTTTGCGGCTGGAAGAAATGCTTCTTGTAAGGCGGCCACGGTGGTGAATCCAAATTGTAGGATTTTTTTAAGTAGGCTACCTTGAATAGCATCTACTCCTTTTTTGGTTTTTTTAATGCTTAGCTCATTCGTTTTTTGATTAGCTTTTGAAGTACTCAAAGCAATTTCTGCTTCTTGTGCCTGTTGGGTGGCCATCCCTAGACTATCCTCTAATTTATTGAATTGCAGTATTAAACTATTCTTTTCTTCTTCCAAATCCTTATCGCCAAATAACGCAATCCGTTTTTCAGAGACGCTATTAAATGCTTTTTGTAAAACCTCCAACTCCTTTTGCTCCAGCGCTACTTCTTTTGATTCCTCTTTAATTCGTTTCGCTATTTGTTCTAATTGCTGATTGATTAATGCCAGTTTTTGTCGCTGTTCGACTAATTGATCTTGATTGTTTTTAAAGGTTTTTTCTTGAGCTTCTAGATCGGTCATTGCCTGTTTAAACTGGACTTGATCTAGGTTTAAGTTATAGGTAGACAGTTTGGTGTTGACTAATCCTTTAAGTTGGCTTACTCTCTCTTCTCCTTCTTGCAATAGGGATAATATATTTTGTTGGTTACTCTTTAAAGCAGCCTCTTTTATCTGTGCTTCTTTCCAAGCTTCTTGGGTGGCCTCTTTATTTTTATTTTGGACGACCGTTTGTTCATTGTATTCCAATGCAATTGCTCTCAGCTCTTTTTTATTTTTTAATTCGTTAGTAATTTCCTCGAGTCTTTTATTTAAAAATAAATACTTCGTCAAGTAAGCGGTCTCATCATTTAATTCAGGTGCAATAAGGGCGATTTTTTCTTCTTGTTGTTGAATTTGCGCAATAAGTATATCTCGTTTACCATCTAGTCGTTCTGACCGCTGTCCGATTAATTGATGTATTTTAGAACGAATACTTACTTGATGATTTTGAATTTTAGAACATTCTCGCTCAATAGCATCTAACTGTTTTTTTGCTTGGTCCAATTCTTCTTTTGCTTCATTGACATATGGAGTCGTATTCGATAAGGTACGGAAGGGATGACTCGTAGAAAAACAAAGCGGACATTTGTCGCCTTCTTTTAAGGCGCTTCGTTCCCGTTCATAATTCGCCATTAATTGCTCTCGCTCATAGATTTGTAATTTGAACTCATAGCGTTTCATCAACTCGTCT
>CALJIY010000267.1 GCA_937973945.1 uncultured Saprospiraceae bacterium
ATTTTACAACTATTAGAAATTGATGTGCGACACTTTTGCCTTTATTCTCCAATGTAACTCCTTTCTACTGAAAAGAGATCTAAGAACAAACGACCTTATGATCGCTTTGTCTTTTTTGGGACATGGGTCAGTCGATGAACAGATAGGCATTGGCTGATTGGCTGGTAAGTGTCAAAGTCAAGAACAATTACAAAGTTTTATTTAAATTGGTTTGGCTCTTTAAAAGAGTTTATTGAATATTGGGCATAACTTTTTCATTTGACAGGCATACTTTGTCCTTATCTAGAAAAAGTGGTACTTTAGTAATTATTGAAGTTGAAGTTTTTTTTAAGGAGATACATTTCTATTCCTCACCTGTTTGATAGCAGTCGGGATAATAGATTAGGAAAGAAACAGTCGAGTTGTAATAAAAAATAAATTTGTGAAACTAAGATCCTTGATCGTATATAAAGTGGTTCTAACTTGTGTCGTACTCATAGTAGGCTTCGTTCGATTCGCACATAGTCAGTCTACAAAACAGGTAACATCAGATAGATCTAACCATTTAATGCACTTGACCAGCCAAGCCAAGAAATGGTCTAGTATTAATATAGATTCTGCTTTGTATTATGCCCAAGAAGCAGCAAGTCTAGCGTATGAAATAGATCATAAAGAAGGATTGAGAGAGAATTTGATGGTGCTAGGAATGGGCTTCTCGCAGTTAAAAGAATACAACAGTGCATTAGAAGTATTTGATCGAGTATGTTTGTTGATACAACAAAAGGAGGAGCGGAATCTAGTAGCAGAGATAGAGGTAGCCAACCAGATGGGAGATGTGTATCGGAATATTGAGCAATACAATAAAGCCTTAATTAAACATCAAGAGGCAATGGAGCTTGCCCAACAATTAGGAGGAGCGGAAGTAGAAAAAATATCAAGTACGCTATTTTATTTAGGAAAATTGTATAAAGCAGAAGGTAAAGATTCCCTGGCTTTAGCCACACAACAAAAGTCATTAGCCACTTCAGAGAATGGAGGTTCCTCCGAAAAATATTCCTTAGCACTCTTAGAAATAGGTTTATTGCATGAGCGATTAGGTGATTTTGAGCAAGCGTTTTCTAGCTTTAACCAAGCCTTAGAAATAGCAAAGAAGAATGGAAATGAAAAAGAGGTAGTTTATATATTGAATATGTTAGCAGCCTCTTATGCCAAAACAAAATCCGCACACAATAGTATCAGTAATTCTGAAATTGCCTTAGAATTAGCAAGTAGTAATAATGACTTTGCCGCAGCCTCTCAAGCCTGTGCTAATTTAGCCCACTGCTTTAAGGCATTAAAGAATTTTGAAAAATCATTAGAATATGAAAAATTAGAGGATGTCTATAAAAATCAGTTATTAGCTTCGGAGCGAAAACGATTAGTTACAGTGATGCAAGCGAATTTCGATTTAACCAAAAAAGAAATTGAGAATCAATCGCTTCGAGCACAAGAAAAAGTATTAAAGAGAGATTTGAAGCGACAGATGTGGACGGCTGCTTTTTTTAGTTTGGCCTTCTTTTTAGCCTTGGCTTTGGCATTTTTATTATATCGATTCAATAAATCTAGGGTAAAAACCAACAAGCTATTATTAGAACAGAACACCGCTATCCAAGCACAAAAAGTAGAGCTAGAAAAAGCAATGACCCAATTGAAATCTGCCCAAAGTCATTTAGTACAATCTGAAAAAATGGCTTCCTTAGGTTTACTCACAGCGGGTATCGCCCATGAGATCAATAACCCCGTTAATTTCATTTACTCTGGAGTCGCTGGATTAAAAAAAAACTTAGCAGCGATGATGGAGGTGACGCAGCAATTGGATGCCATTAAAAGCAAAGAAGAATTTGAGGAAAAAAAAGCAAAAATTGAACTGTTGAAAAAAGAGATCTATTATGAGGAGGTCCAAGAAGATATTAATGGTTTATTACTTAGTATTGAAGATGGGGCAGAAAGAACTTGTGATATAGTGGAAAGTCTAAGAACTTTTTCTCGTATTGATGCTTCTTCGCTGAATAAATTTGATGTTCACAAAAATATTGATTCTACTTTAGTTTTACTCAAGACAAAATTGAGGGATAATATCCTGCTAGAAAAAAAATATGACCCTCAACTTCCTGAAATAGATAGTTACAACGGACAATTGAATCAGGTAATGATGAACGTTCTGACCAATGCAGTACAAGCTATTGGTACAGAAAAAGGCACGATTACTATTGGAACGCAATTAAAACTAGATACTATTTGTATAACTATTCAAGATTCTGGAGTAGGGATGGAGGAGACCGCAAAAAATCGGCTGTTCGAGCCTTTTTATACCACTAAAGAAATAGGGAAGGGGACAGGATTAGGATTATCTATTAGTTATGGAATTATTCAGCGGCATCATGGAACTATTACAGTGGATAGCGAAGTAGGAAAGGGAACTACCTTTACTATAAGTTTACCAATAAATCAAAAAGTCGAAGAAGTAGTGAGTGCTTAGATCTTATACTTAAGTGTCAAGTGCAAGTGTCAAACTCAAACCTGCCTGCGTTCCTTGGAAGGCAGGTTCAAAACCTAACATTAGCAAGCGTCTTGGTCAACATCACGAGTTGAACTTTAACTTGATACTTTGGCTTGAATTTAAAAAGCCTTCCTTCCTATTTATTTCCTCCCAAAATCCGCAGGTATTTCCCCCCAATATTTAGTTTCCCACTTTAAGATAGGATTGTCAAAATCATTATTTTTCAGCCAGTCTTCGGCTCTTTTAACCAAGGCATGAAGGGTAGCTGTTTTGGCGTTGTGGGCTAACTTAGATCGACATTTTTTAGCCTTAATCCAACCCATCGCAATCTTAGAATCTGTATAGATGGGCGTACTTTTGTTGTCTCGTTTGAACATAGCTAAGGCGTGTACAAGGGCTAGAAATTCGCCAATATTATTGGTACCCATAGGAAACTCTTGATGAAAGAATTGAAATCC
>CALJIY010000268.1 GCA_937973945.1 uncultured Saprospiraceae bacterium
TTCTTTCCTTGTGACTACTTTTTACATGTATTATGTAACTACCCCAAGATGAATAGATAGCATTTTTGTTTTGTTTTGAAAACAAAGCTAGTTTTTTTTGTTGGTTTTTGAAATTTTAAAGATTTCAAAATGCAGATATCCATCAAGCAGTTTTTATTATATATATTTGAATGATAAGAAAAAATAGAAACAGCTAAAAAAATAAATATCCAAATTTTAATCCCCTTCATATCCACCTAAAACGGTCATCATTTTACGCTACCACTCCCCCATCCTACCAAAAATAGACGCCCATTTTGGATCCAATGGACAATCAAGGGATTAAGGACTTTTCAGTACACCTTCCTTTGAAACTGCCCTACTATTTCCACTCCCATCAGCATTCCTTTTTTCTACTACAAAACTAGGTAGTAATCCACTATTAGCACAAGGGTATCGTCCTGTCGTCCTATAGTACTCATTTTTTAATAAAAAATAAGCAGCTACCCTTTGCTGCTAGTAGTGCCTTCCTGCCTTTAGTAAGTAGTCCAAAAAAGGAACTCCTCCGTTATGAATGGAAAATAGCAACGCAGCAGGCCAAAGCGGTTGCCTTCCAATTAAATAAAAGGAAGCTCCTTGTTATAAATTCTTAACTTCTACTGTTTATAGTGTGAATGTAACAGCAAACACACAAGCAGTACAAAAAATGTATTATGAATAATAATCAAGCTGTAGCTTTGGAAAAAGCAACCACCACCCTACCTTTAAAAGAATGTCTCCAAATCACTAGATTTAATTATCGAGTGATTAGTGCTTCTGATCTAGCAGAACTCAAAACCTTTGCTACTAGATTACAAGCAGAAGGACAATTAACGCCTATTAGAATTGCCATATTGAGTGAGGAAGCCTTGCAGAATGAGCAACTACAAGAACTCTGTGAAAATGGGAATCAACTCTTGATTGATGGAGAACGACGACTCTGTGGAATGGAGATCGCCAATCAAATGAATACTGAATCATTCGCAAGCGTGAAAGTAGAATTTATCCCTGTCCATTCCTTGCCTCAATTTCTATCTCTACAGATAGCTTTTAATATGGACAGAAAGAATACCTCCTTTGTAGAGGATGGTTTAGCTTTTAAACGGTACATAGAGCATGGAGGAAAGAAAAGAGATTTATTATCTACCATGCAATTTCCTGCAGGAATGAACAGCCGAAAAGCTAGAATGCAATATATCACAGAGCGTATTGATTTAGTAGCGTTACATCCTAGTCTTCATCCTTTCTTGAATAGTGGTATTTTGAAAGCCTATAAATCTAAACCCCACCAAGGATATTTAGTGATGGGGATGGAGCAAGATATGCAAGAGGCATTGGCAAAAGAATTTCAAGAAACACCTGTTTCTAGGTCTGATGATAGCTTACTCGGATTCTTTAATAGGTTTCGGGTAGCCTTTGAGCAAGATAGTGTTCCTTTTAATACGAAGGATGAAAATTTGGGAATTGAAGAATATGGCACAAAAGCCTGCACAGGATGTAGATATTTAAAAACAGTCCAAGAGAAAAATTGGCGAGAAGAAGTCATAGAACAAACCTATTGTTATCAATCTAAATGTTACCAAGCGAAAAAGGAAAAACAGATAACGGTTTTAGCTACCCAACTAGCTGATCAGAAAATTCCTTTTGTCCTGCTCAATGAACAATATGATAATGGGTGGGGAGGCAAAGCAGCAGAGGAAGAATTGGAAAACGGTCAAAAGATGATTCGATACTATGAGATCGTCAAACAAGGTTCTTGTCCGCATATTGTTGCAGGGATTCCCGATGGTAGTCATTATTCTCAATCTTTACCCAAAGGAAAGATACTCCATGTATGCCCCGTTAAATCTAAATGCCGAGTTCATCATCCACAGAAGCAACAGCTACAAGAAAGTAAACGATCAGAGCGAATCGTTCAAGAAAAACAGAATACAGAACGATCTACCAGAATGTTGACTGCTATAGAATGGGGAAAACAATTACTACATCAAGATACCTGTTCTATAAAAGAAGAAATACAGGAACAATTCTTACTGTATGGATTTGAAGCCTTATACCGAGCTAGTTCCTCTGATGTATTGGATACGTTCTCGATTTTATTAGAAATCAAGGAAGGAGCATATTTTAAAACGCACCCTATCAAGGAATTAAAAAAGAGCCTAAACAAATACGGTAAGGAGCAATCTTATCAAGCCTTATTACTGGCACATCTATTCCATGATTATGACCAACATTGGGAGACAATAGTACAATGGGGTAAACAAACAAACTTAGATTTTACAAAAATGTATCAGCAGAATCTAGACCTTAGTATGGAGGAACTAGAAATCAAGCATCAGAAACGACAACAGGGATGGCAGGAAAAGGAGCAAACTTTACGCAATAAGATACACGCCTTATATTTCAAGTTGCCTTATCAAGTGGGGATATGGAACTGGAAAAGTAAAAAGCATATTTTAAAAGTATTGAATGATGAAGCAAAGGGAAGGAAGGCTTGTCGCTTAGTTGGAATATCTTTAAAAGATACAGTATACCTACCAGAACAGATTCTACAAAAGCTAAAAGGTAAGAAAGCAGAATTAGACCTCTTGTTTCCAGAATTTAGTTTAAGTCAACAAGAAACATACTTTCTTGAAGTCTATCGGAAAGTAAGTAGTGGAAAAGGAAATAATCCAGTACCAACCGAATGGAATTCGAAGACAGGAATAGCAGTTACCTTTTTAAAGGCTTGTATTGAAGTCGCTATAGAAGTGAATAAACCTATTGCAGTCGCTTCTTTTATTACCACTACACTTGATGAAGAAAGGATTACCCTTCCCCTACTCCATTCTGATTGCAAAACTATTATTAGAAAAGTAAGCAAGCAGCAGAAAGTAGAGCATGAGATAGACAAAGAGAAACGACAGGTTCAAATTATGATACCGAATACAGGAAGTGAAGACAAGGAGTAATTGGACAATTGAAAATAGGTTGGAATGCTACTCCAACCTATTTTCAATCTTATTAGATTCCGGACGAAATGAAAAATTTGCTTAAAATTTTTCATTTTACTCATACATATATTTCTTAAAAGAAAATACATGTATGAGTAAAAGCTATTTTTCACCTAAAATAGTCAGAAAATTCCTCAACGTCGACTCAAATATTATGCATCATAGAATCGGACAAGTTAACTTGTATTTGAGATAAAGAATAAATACTACTTATATATCTACTTGGTGGTAGGTAATAAGTAATAGAGTTGGAAGTAGCCTAGGTAAGTTGTTTCATGATAAGAGGTATTGGTCTACTTGCACTGTTCATCGAGTATTACTTTCCTTTCTTTGCCTTAGCTGACAACTCTTGCAATTTTTCAATGGTCGTAGACCGCTTCAACAAATGGAACTGAAAATCATAGGCTTCTTGAAGGATTTTTTTACGCTCCTCTTTTTCACAATTCCATTGAATGAGCATCGCATCTAAAAATTCTAGATTATTCAAAATTACCAAATCCAGAACAGAGGCATAATCTCGCATATTATGATTCGTTGGTTTATCTGGATTTTGTGCCTTCCAATCTTTAGCCGTACAACCAAAAACAATCTCATTGAGCATATCTGCTTCGGAAGCAAATAACAATCGGCTCTTATAAGGTTGTGGACTCGACAATAGTCTTTCGTCCGCTTTAGAAACCAAGGAATGGACTAATAAACTATAATTACCAGATGTAAGGTTTCGCTTTACATTAGCAGGTTGACCGATTCCCAAAAATTGATCCCGTTTCATTTCTACAAAGTCCTTGATAAAATGAACATAAAATGCGGCATTCATCCAATTGGCAAATTGTAAGGCAATCTCACTATGGGCAAAAGTACCTCCATACTTTCCTCTTACAACCTTTACTCCCTTGGCACTCGTATACTCTATAAATCTAGAAATCGAACCCGTCCTTTTCATGAATTGCTCGACTACATATTTCTCATAACCTTTAAACCCTCGTATTTGTGAGGGTTTAAAATCTGGATTATTCAGTAGCTCCCATTCTTTCAAAAATTCTACATTCCCCTGATTGGCAATCCAAGACCGAATAATCGTAGCAGGTGCCTCTGCATCTCTAAATCGAGCCATATCCGTTAAGCTGTAATAAATCTCTTCCTCGAATTCATATTTGCTTATAGTTATATTAGCAACTTCTTGTGATGATAGTTTTTTCATTATTCAAGTGTAGTTTCGCTCTCAAAAAAAGAGTTGAATCTTAAACCCTCGTATTTACGAAGGTTTAAATAAAGTTCTATATATTTCCTTAACAACCCCATCTCCCCAATACATCTGCATTCTGACACTCCCTAGCGATCATTCTTTTTGACACTCCACTAAGCTAAAGACCGTAGCGGATTCTTAGTGTCTATTTGGTGACGCTAATAGCGTCTTGATTCAATCACTTAACCATTCTAGTTTTTACCAAATCTACTTTTAAACTCTGCGGTCGTTAGGTCTTTTGCCAATTGTCTATTTTCCCATTTAAGAGGATCATTGATTTGAAGTTTTTTCTTAGCAACAATTATTTTTTCGGTCATTTTTGACCACACATCACTCTCCACATCAAAAACTCCTTTTTTAGTCCACCAAGTAACAAAAGTTGCAGCACTTTGATCTTTATTCTTTTGCTGTTTTGCCCACAATTTAAAATGTCTCAAGGCAAACTCTACAAAATAATCTTCATATCCTGAGAACTCACTACCTTTTATTGTAGGTAGCAAACGTAAGAAAGCAATACCTGGCTCCACGCCAAACTCCGTCAGCATTCTATAGGCATTTTCTTTAGCATAACTTAAAGAAGCTAAATCTTTATCTGTAACCGTTCCTTTTGGCCTCAAAGAAGGTGGCTTTCTACTAGTTTTAAATGGCTCTGATGGTTCTTGATCTGTAAAGTGAAATTTCAAAGAAACAATTCGACGATTTAATCTAACAGGTTCTACCTTTAATATTAAGACCGAAGTCTTTTCATTTATTTCAGCAACGGATGGTTTAAGTACCCGCTTATTAAAATCCTTGAATTCTTTATATTTATTAGTTAAAGCGAAAAGAAACTTCAAGTGTTCTACCTCGTATTCTTCTACACTCATTTGTTCATATTTGCCCCTTTTGTTACGTATTCCTTTAAGCATCTGAAATAGCCGAATCCCATAACTTCTTCTCAACCGATTTAATTCGGGTCTATATAATCGAACATACTCTACTAAGCCTAGTAAGAAATGGGACATCATCTTATCAAAGCCAAATCGAACCATTACTTTCCCATTGTCATTTCTATAAGGAACTGCAGAAGAACACCAATTAATATATCCTCTAAGTTTCACCCCATTAGATTCAATTTGTGTTTTGAATCTAATCGGATTAGAAGTTAAGTCTCTACAAATTTCATCTATATCTGTGTAGAGAGATTTCCAGTTAGCTCCTTCATTCATCTTAATTGCACTCTCTATTTCTTTTAAAGGAATATGTAAATCATCTGGTAAGTCCTCTGCTAGTGGATCAACATACTTAGCTATAATATGGCAAAGTGTTTTCAATGCCCGAACAGGCAAATGGTAGGAGCCTTGATAAACCAATCGGTTATCAAAGCGAATTAAGTCATAACTGTATTTCGAATTACTCATAACTTAGCACTTGTTATAAAGGTGTAGTTTCCAATGCTAAAGTAATCGTTTTTCTTTAAAGAGGACAAAAAAACAGAAAGTCCTCTTACAGTAGTACCGAAACCGTCCTCTTTATAAATCGAGTGTTACAGTACCGAAAGTGTCCCCTTTTAAAGTTTTTAGTACCGAAAGTGTCCTCCTTAGTTTAAATCAGTACCGAAAATGACCCCATTTAAAATGGTAAAGTACCGAAAGTGTCCTCTTTATATGAGCTTACAGCTTGTTATCGAGTAAAAAGATGTGGAAAAGTTTTAAATATTTAATTTTTGAGCATCAGTACCGAAAGTGTCCCCTTTTACTTTCTATAGTACCGAAAGTGTCCCCTTTATAAGTATAGTGCAGTACCATAAGTGTCCCTTTATAAGTACCACTTATGTCTCCCTAAGTAGGCTTTTAGTACTATAAGTGTCCTCTTTAAGGTACCGAAAGCGTCCTCCTGTTTACTCGTAACTATTTGATAATCAAATAGTTACGAGTAGTCTAAAAGAATTAAAAAACCTTTTAAAAGGTCTTAAAATAGTACTTAGGACTTTTTAAGTCTTATTTTATTTAGGAGACTTTTTTAATCTCCCCCCAAGTTGCGCGAATCCCCCCCTCTTATTCTTTGTAGTGTTTTTTAATAAAATCTTTTAAGGCTATATTAATCATCTCATCTTGTGAAATACATTTATCATAGAACTTGCCAGCCAAAAGCTGCTTTAATTTCTGTTTCGTTGTATTAGGAGTATCAAAAGCCATTCGGGTATAAGTTACGCCCTCCTCTTTCCAACTTTTTCTACCAACTTTTTGTGATGATTTTTCTTTTGAAGGTTTCGGACTCTTTTCAGTAGAAGCAGGTTCTATTTGATTGATTTGTGCGGTGCTTGTAATTGCAGCAGCAGAACTGATTGTAGAATCAGTCGACTGTTGTCTTGTAGCTTCAATAGGTGCTTCTTCTACTTCTTGGTACACTACCCTCTTTTTAGGTGTTGGAGTTTTCGACGCAGAAGATTTTTTAACTGCTAGTTTCTTAAAGTCAAATTTATCAGACATAACTATGATTTTTTATTTTTTCTTGAAAATTCTAAGGTATAATAGATTTCATTTGCTAATTCTGCCATTTCCCGTTTTGCACCAGTATCTTTCGTTTTAAATAAAGAATGGGTCAATAATGGATATTTAGTATAAATTACTCTTTGTGCTAGTTGAGTATTCAATACTTTTATCCTGTCTTCATCTTGAAAAGCTTCTCTGAAATTATCTTGTATCGTACTACTAGTTACGGCCATATTGATGACAATTGCGGTTAACAGGTCCGGATTCCTATTCATTGCTTCTTTGATATACTCTCTTGAACGCATTAAAGAGTTATAGTCATTGATAGAAGGCTTTATTGGAATCAGAATCATATCTGATAAGTCATAAATGGCATCAAGCTGTGTTGTTAAAACAGGAGGGCTATCAACGAATATAATATCATAAGGATACTTTTCTGGATCTGTAAGATCTTTATAGGATTTTAATTTGGTTCGATCTATTAAAGAAACAGATACTTCATCTCCCCTTTCTTGAAATTGCTCAACAGCATCAGATATACTTTGTTGTATATCCTCATCAAGTACGGCACAAGAAGCGCCTCTTTCTGAATAATAACAAGCTAGGCAATAAGCGATGGTACTCTTCCCTACTCCACCTTTTGCATTGGCTACAGTAATAATTAACGGCATAGTATGATTTAGTTCATTATAACAAAAATACAAGTGTGTAATTGTAGATTTGAATTAAAATACGGTTGTACTAGTGTTTATTTGTTTAGTTGAATGAAAGTATAAAAGTACAGACGTATAATTGTGAATTTGAATTAAAATACGGTTGTACTAATGTTTATTTGTTTGATTGAATGAAAGTGCAAAAGTACAGGCGTATAATTGTGAATTTGAATTAAAATACGGTTGTATTAATGTTTATTTATTCGATTGAACAAAAGTATAAAAGTATTTTTGTATTAGCAAATAAATGTACAATAAGTTTGAGTGTGAATTTTTACTTTGCGTACAATTTCACTAATGTATTTTTGTACAAAAATACATTAGTGAAATTCTTGGATTTTCTATTGTTTTGGTGTTAGGCAGAGCAATTACTTATAATTTATTTGAAATTTAGCTATTTTAAAAGGGCAAAATCAACTTTAATTCATTTTCTCTCAAAGGAGTAAGTGAATCATAATATCGAGCCTTAAAAAGCATTTAAAATGCAATTGATTTTTTAGTAAAATAGTCGAATTGCTATTGATGGAGAAGAACATTCGTTCACTTTTTTTTTTAATTAAGACCTAGCTGAAAAAAAGACTCGCCAGATTTTAGATTTTTTCCTAGATTGGTAACTGCATTTTCAACCTGTCCAAAAGTATGATATTGATATACTGTTCTTGACTTTGTCTATTCTCTTTCAAGTACTGGAAACGATGCTGATATACCAGCCATCAAATTCCTTAATAATTGCTATGAAAGAAAGCATTAAGAATATCTTAGAAAACACGTTGGAAATAAAAAGTCTTTTGGTTGGATGACTACATCGATTATACTACTGTTGAAATTTTGATGTACATTTTGATCTTGTATTCCATCCCCTATGCAGAAGTTGCTATAGATAGCCTAATTTAGGTAAAAGGGCTAAAGAGTACAGAAAAGAGAAGGGTAACAAAAAAGGGAACCAGCCTGCGCCCATTCCCTAATATCTTTCATCTACCCCCCAGCGATGAAAGACAATACAATATACATTCTCTATGCTTCGGAATCTACCAGCATGTATATACATAGTGTGACACTACCAATTAGTCCTACCATAATAGTCTCTTTTTATATACAACGAATTGAGCAATTGAAATTAACTGATTACTTGGTTAGAAAACATTCCTTTAGAATTATATAGCTAATAACAACCAGAATAGATAGGGTAGAAGTGACGAATACTTGGAATAGTGTTTTATCGATTATAATAATATATAGTGCCCTAACACTAAGCTCACCCGATTTCCATTCCCCTCACGTCCCCCTAAACTAGTAGTGATTCTCATCCCAGTAGAAAGCCCCTCCAATAACAACTAGTTCAGGAACCAAGGGACGATCGAGAAATGGATAGGTCGCTAACAGCATCCTTGCTTTAGCCTTTTTTATGCCCACCTTGAATTATTGCTTTAGGGCATCCTTTCCTTTTTCCTTTTACAAAAAAATACAACGCTCCGATAGGTGCAAGGAATCGGCTGCGCCTGGTCGGATAATTTTTAGGAGACTACGCTACCGATAAATTCCCCTCCCTCCTTGCACCTATCTCCACTTATGTATCCCCCTGCAAATGAAAAAAGGGAAGGATACCTCAATTAAGAATTTGGCAAGGC
>CALJIY010000269.1 GCA_937973945.1 uncultured Saprospiraceae bacterium
TCGATAAAGTCTGTATTCTGTAAATAGGCCAATGGCGTCCCTTTTTTGACATACTGTCCAGAACGCACTCGAATACTAGAAATTTTACCTGCCGCAATAGCACTTACATCTGCCTTGTTTTGAGGTGGTAATTCCAACTGCCCATTTACCTTTAGAGTAGACTTCAAATTTTTTTGCTCAAAGCTACCCAATGCTAAGCCTATCTTTTCCATTTGTATGGTGGTCAAGCCAACCTCATCTTCATGCGCTTCTTCCATGTCGTGATCGTCATGGTCGTGGTGCCCTTCATGTGCCGATGCTGTAGCATGATCGTGGTCGTGCTCATGATCCCCATCTGCATGGTCATGTGCGCAAGCGATGAGGATAGTAAAACTTATTAGTAATAGAAATTTATGGTTCATTAGTTTTATTCTTTTGTCTTTTGTGGTTGTCAACATCAAATGGTCAACATTTAGGCGGGAGGCTCTGTCCAAAAACTGTTTGAGCGGAGCGAGTTTTTTTGGACTAGAATTTTTGGTTCTTTTTTTTCAATGAAAAAAGAACGTACATCTAGCTATTCCATCAAATACAACATCCCTACCTTCACCATTTGATAATCTCGTAAAATAGTCAAATAATCCATCCGATAATTAATCAAAGTTTCAATACTTTGTTGATAAACTAAATAAGTAGCCTCACCAGCCCGAAAAGCGTCTTTTAAAAAAGCAATATCTTCAGTAGCTGCGGGAATTAATTCTTGTTGATAAAACTGGGCCTGTTCTTGAAATTGTTGTAAGCGCAGTTGGTATTGCCGTTGCTGTTGACTTAATTTTTTTAAAGCCAAATCCTTTTGTTTTTCTTGAAAGCCAATAGACAATTTGGCGGTATTAATTTGTTGGTCTTGTGCTTTTCTGAATAGCGGCACATTCATTCCAATTTGATACCCCAAGAATAAAAAATCTCCTGCCACGCGTTGCACTTGTAAACCAGTACTAATCTGCGGAGCTAGAAGTCCTTCCTTCACCGCCACCTGCGCTTTGGCAACCGCTGCTTGTTGTTGATAATAAGAAAGTAGCGGATGTTCGGATAAATCAGCAGCGATGGCTAGGGTTTCGATAGTGGGTAAAGTGGAGATATCTGTATCATATAGTTCGTCTGATAACAAATAACTATTGAATGCCTGTAAAGCACGCTCGTTGGCCTGCTTGGCTTGGATTTGTTTTAAACGCAAGGCTCTTTGTTTGGCTTTCGCAGATACTAAGGGCGTTTTACCAGTAGCCCCTGCCTCTAGACGTTGTTGTGCCACTTGGATTAAATCTTGGAACATATTATCCAAGTTATCCCATTCTGCTTGCTGTTGCTTTTGGTACACTAATTCATAATAAGCTTTTGTTACTAGTAGGTCTATTGTGTTTTTTGATAAATTGGCCTGTGTCTGAAATGCCAATGCCTGCTGCTCGTATAAAGCCTGATTGGCTTGATTGGTTTTTCTTAGATTAAAATTTTGTTGAATCCCTAAAGAATGGACGCCGCTATTTTTAGAAAAATCATATTCCTCGCTACCTAAAAAGATGTTTGCTTTTGGATGGCTACTTTTAATGCCTGCTAATTGCTGTGCTTGTTCCGATTGCATCAATTGAGCTTGCAAGGCTGGATGATTTTCGCGCGCTTTTTGAATCGCTTCTTCTAAGCTAATACTTACTTGTGCCTGTGTATTAAAAGCCAATAATAATAGCCCTAAAAGTGCTCCATTCTTTCTCATTTTTTTTCTACCTTTTTCGAAAAAATAATAGAGTAGGGGCAAGACGATTAAGGTTAGAAAAGTAGCGGTAATTAAACCACCAATCACGACGGTAGCTAGGGGTTGCTGGACCTCTGCACCAGCGGAATTAGAAAAAGCCATTGGGAAGAAACCAAGAGAAGCTACAGTGGCCGTCAACAAAACGGGCCTTAGTCTGACGGTAGTTCCTACTCGGATACGTTCCATTTCATCCTCCATACCTTCTTTTTTTAAGCGATTAAAATAGGCAATTAATACGATTCCATTTAAAACTGCCACACCAAATAAAGCGATAAAGCCAACGCCAGCAGAAATACTAAAAGGCATTTCTCTAAAATACAATGCCCATATCCCGCCTATAGCCGACATTGGAATAGCTGTAAAAATTAACACAGCTTGCCAGAAAGAATTGAAAGTCAAATACAGTAGTACAAATACCAAGGCCAAAGCCACTGGAACAGCCACTAATAATCTGTTTCTAGCACTCTGTAAATTTTCAAAGGCTCCACCATAAGTCGTATAATATCCTGTGGGCAGTTTTAATTTTTGATCCAAATTCTTTTGAATGTCTAAGACCAAACTTTCCACATCTCTCCCTCTAGTATTGACTCCAATTGTAATTCTTCGCTGGGTATTATCTCTGGAGATTTGAGTTGGCCCATCTTCAAATCGAATATCCGCTACTTCTTGTAGCGGTATCTGGTGGCCATCTGGTAAGGGGATATACAAATTTCTTAAATCATCTATGCTCTGTCGATAAGCTTTTTCTAAACGAATGACCAATTCAAATCGCTTTTCCCCTTCAAAAATATAGCCTGCTTTTTCACCAGCAAAACCCGTTCTAATATATTGGTTGAGTGTATTGGCATTGACCCCGTATTTCGCCATTTTGCGCTGATCATAATCTACGACCATTTGTTGTAGTCCAGCAGTAGGTTCTACTTGAATATCTCCGACCCCACTTAGTTGCTTGATTAACTGTTCGGCCTCTTTTGCTTTGGCCGCCAATATGCCCAAGTCTTCTCCATAAATCTTAATCGCAATATCTTGTCGAACCCCCGTCATTAATTCATTAAAGCGCATTTGAATGGGCTGCGTAAACTCATAAATGACGCCCGGGAATTCATTCATCTTTTCCTCCATCTTTTCAAATAACTCCTCTTTGGTTTTTCCAGAAGTCCATTCAGATTTAGGTTTTAAAATAACAAAAATATCTCCTGCTTCTAAGGGCATAATATCTGTGGGAATTTCGGCTGTGCCTATTTTTGTAACGACCTTCTCGACTTCAGGAAAATTGTCTAACAAGATGTTTTGTAGATGCGCGGATACCTCCACGCCTTGTGCAATGGAACTACCAGAGGGCAATATCTGATGTAGCGCAAAATCCCCCTCCTCTAAGGTAGGTAGAAACTCGCCACCCATTTTGCTAAACACCAATAAACTCCATATGAATAAGGCAATAGTAGCGGCGATCACGAACCATCTGAAACGGATCGCTATATTTAAAACAGGTTGATACAATTTATTAAAAAATGCCATGATGCGATCGGAAATACTTTGTTTAGCAACCATGTCTTTTTGTAAGACCAAAGCACACATCATGGGGACGTAAGTTAAAGACAAGATCAAAGCACCGATAATGGCAAAACTTACCGTCTGCGCCATTGGCTTAAACATTTTGCCTTCTATGCCAGATAAAAACAGGATCGGGATATACACTATCAAAATGATGATTTCCCCAAAAGCAGCAGAGGTTCTAATACGGGTAGCAGAGCTTAAAACTTCTTGGTCCATCTCTGTTGCAGTAAGTTTATTCCCCTTGCCCCGTATACCTAAATGATGTAAAATAGCTTCCACAATAATGACGGCGCCATCGACAATCAATCCAAAGTCAATAGCTCCTAGACTCATTAAATTGGCAGATACTCCAAACTGTCGCATCATAGATACCGCAAATAACATAGCTAATGGAATCACAGAAGCCACGATTAATCCTGCTCTAAAATTTCCTAAGAAGAGCACTAGTACAAAAACGACAATCAATCCCCCTTCAATTAAATTGGTGATGACCGTTTTGGTGGTCTGATTGACTAACTTACTTCTATCTAAATAAGGTTCTATAATGACCCCTTCTGGCAAGGATTTTTTTATCTGTACCATTCGCTCCTTGACCCGTTCAATCACATCTGCGGCATTTGCCCCTTTGAGCATCATTACTTGACTTGCCACGACTTCCCCCATTCCATTCATGGTCACGGCTCCAAATCTAGGGGCGTGGCCTATTTGTACTTTTGCTACATCTTTCACTAAAATAGGTAAGCCATTCACCGTTTTGACGGCCACTTGTTCAATATCTTCTAGATCTTCTAATCGGCCTTCGCCACGAATAAAGTAAGTATAATGTTTTTTCTCTATATAAGATCCCCCTGCATTCGAGTTATTTTGACTAATGGCACTATACAACTCATCCAAAGTAATGCCCATACTCTTTAGCTTATCTGGATCAAAAGCTACTTCATATTGTTTCAAATAACCGCCAGAACTATTTATTTCAATCACCCCTTCAATACCCACCAATTGTCGTTTGACGACCCAATCTTGTATCACCCTTAAATCGGTAGGCGTATATTGATCTTTATACTCAGGACTGGCATATAGCACATACTGATATACCTCTCCCAAACCAGTGGAGACAGGACTCATTTCTGGTTTCCCTAATCCATCCGGTATATCCTCCTCTGCGCCCTTAATCCGTTCCGTAATTAATTGACGGGCAAAATAAATGTCTACCTCTTCTTTAAAAACGACCGTAATAACAGATAAACCAAAGCGAGACACAGACCGCACTTCTAATACCCCAGGCACATTTCCAAGCGCCATTTCCAAAGGATAGGTAATTAATTGCTCGACTTCCTGCGCTGCTAGCGTAGGGGCATTGGTAATAACTTGTACTTGATTGTCGGTGATGTCGGGAACGGCATCAATGGGTAAGTTTTGCAAAGAATAGATTCCCCATGCTATTAATCCTGCAATGCATAAGGCGACCACAAGTTTTTGGCGTATGGAAAAAGCTATAATATTGTCAATCATTTAATTGTCTTTGCGGTGTGTAAATTCTCAATGAGAAATGATGAATCCACTAAACCTTAAAGATCCAGTATTTACGTCCTGTTCGTTATTCATCCTTCATCATTTTTAATTCATCATTGAGAACTTACTGTGGTGTAATGTATCTTAAATGTTTAATACTCACCTTTCAATCACTAGTAAAGATTAGTGATTTATCTGTTGGTATTTTCCAGTATTAAACCTTCTTTTTTAACACTATAGTACGCAAAGGTATCTAAATATGTTGTTTTATTCCTTCAATTTCCCATTCTTATCCATATTCGCTTTCACATATACTTCCTTCGCAGGCTTCAGCGGGCGCTTAAACCAAAAAGGGCGACGCATGCCATCAGGTCCAGGAGCGGGTCGAGTCTTCGCTAACCAATTTTTATAGTTTTGGAAAGATTTTTCGGTGTCTACAAAAATATCACCGTATGTATCGCCTGCGGCAGGCTTTTCAATTCTTACTTTTTGATGCCAACAATGCATGCCGCTATGGGGGTCAGGATGCACGGCATGGGTCAGATTTTGATGAACGCCCCCATCTGACCAGAAGATTCTGGAACTATCCTTATCTTCACTTTCGAATGGACGAATGCCTTCGACTGTTTTCATTTTCCAGCCCCCTCTGCCATCATTATCAATATTGACCGTATTTGTTCCCCAACGGTTTCCGGCATCTTGTTTTCTGCGCCATCTGCCAAGGTGATGGGAACAGGCAACGACGCCAGGTTTCATTCCTTCGGTTACCCAAACTTTATCTACGAAATAGCCAATATCCGTATTTATTCGAACTAAATCACCTGTTTTAAAATTAAAACGACTGGCATCTTTTGGATGCATCCAGATAGGATTTCGATTAGATATTTCATTTAACCACTTCGCATTTGCGGAGCGAGAATGAATTAATGTGGGCAGCCGAAAATTTGGTAATAAGACATATTCGCCTTTGGATTCGTCCAATTTTTCTGGATGTACATGGCTTTTGATATAGGCAGGAAGGGCATATTCTGGCCATTTCCAGTCCACCATCGTTTGCGAGTATAATTCGTTTTTACGAGTGGGTGTTGGAAAACCAATACAAGGTTTTCCATTCACCATTACGCCTATCGATTGACCCTCTTTTTGAATAAGGCCCGTTTTATCATTTACTGTTGCCCCTTCCATATCTTCGTCAGAAAGTAGCGTTTCATTTTTCTTAAACTTATGTCGCTCTACTTCAAAGGCCCCATACTTTTTCATATACCCCAGTGGCGTTAGGCCCTCCTTTTCGGCAGCTTCAGGGAGGCCTTTAGTATGCTCAAAGATGTACTGGTAATATTCATCAACATTTATTTTTTCTCCTTTTCGATAAGGGGATTCAAAATGTTTGCGAATGCCCATGCTGCCGTCTTTATCAATTCGCCAACTTAACTCAATCCAAAACTCATCTTCTTCCCAGACTTCTCCGGGATTCGTTTCATAGGTGAAGGTAGTTTGTTTCCCTGCTCGTCTTGCTGCTTCTCGAAGTACGGGCTGCCTAAAAGCAATCCAAGTACCAGAGTGGGTAGCATAAGAGTTCAGATCATGCCTTTCCGCAGAGTGTCCCATGGGGAGTACATAATCTGCAAAAAAAGCGGTTTCATTCCAAGTGGGCGTCATCGCAATATGCAGGCCCACTTTATCGTGATCGGATAATGCTTCTATCCAAGAAAAACCATCAGGGTAGGTCCATACCGGATTGAAAACTCTTGTGAAATAGACATCCATCTTACCCCTATGTTCTTTTAAAAAATAAGGTAATAAAATACTCATTTCAAAGAATGCCAATGGGTATTCATCTGGATAATGGAGTTCATTCCAGAATTTTTGAGAAGGCGGGGTATCAAAAAACTTTGGTTTAAATTTATTCCAACTATTGGGAGAGGTGCCGCCTTTAGTACCAACGCTACCCGTCAAGACTTGTAAAAAATGCAAACATCTAGCTACCTGCCAACCGCCTTCATTGCCTGCCGTCGCACTTCTCCAAGTGTGGGAGGCAAACTGTTCTCCTGCCGCACCAATTTGCCTAGCGACATCAATAATGATCGCTGCTTTAACCCCACTTTCTTTTTCCGCATATTCAGGGGTGAATTCAGCGTATCGCTCGATCATTTTAGCAATACAATTCTCAAAGCTTACCTCTGTATCTGGATGCAATTTTTCTAAGTAGGTCTGCCAATTGACCCAGTTTTCTATATAGGCTCGATTGTATAATCCTTCTTCTAAGATAATCTTCGCCATGGCTAGCAATAATGCCGCCTCAGAGCCAGGGGTAGTCGGCATCCAATAATCAGACATACTAGCTGTGTTGGACAATCTTGGGTCCATGGTTGCCAATTTTGCCCCTTTCATCTTTGCCTCAATAATTCGTTGGGCATGTGGATTGAAATAATGGCCACTTTCTAAATGTGCCGAAATCAGTAAGATAAATTTTGCATTGGCATGATCCGGAGAAGGTCGATCATAGCCATACCAAAGATGATAGCCTAAGCGTGCATTAGACGAACAAACATTGGTATGCGAATTATGGCCATCCACACCCCATGCTTGGATTACGCGATTGGCATAGCCCTCATGGCCTGGGCGACCTACATGATAAGCGATTTCATTATTTCTTTCTTCTAGAATGGCCTTGCGCATTCTGCCTGCAATATCTTCTAAGACTTCCTCCCAAGTCACCCGTTCCCATTTTCCTGCGCCTCTTTTGCCAACCCTTTTTAAGGGATATAAAATACGATCTGGATCCGTAATTTGATTAATGGTTGCCGGCCCTTTCGCACAGTTCCGACCTCTACTTCCCGGGTGGTAGGGATTGCCTTCAAATTTCCGAATTTCTTGTTTGTCTTTATCGACATACGCCGTAAGTCCACAAGCAGATTCACAATTAAAACAAGTCGTCGGTACAATGGTATAATTTTTCTTTTCTATTTTTGGCCAAGCCTTCGCCTCGTATTCCGTCCAGTCATCCCATTGATCCATTGGTGGAAATTTGGTCAAATCTCCATTCGGCATTAAGCGTTCTATATCTCCTTCCCGCTCTTTACTTAGATTGGGAATTAGTTTTAGTTTTTCTGCTATTC
>CALJIY010000270.1 GCA_937973945.1 uncultured Saprospiraceae bacterium
ATAAATTAGATCGTTTCATTACCCAAATTGCATAAGCTGTAAGGCTTTTCGCTTGACCCTAACAAAGCAACAAACGGGTAGACTTAGTTGTTATCTGGTTTGTTCTTTCTCCTTCTAAAAACCTCAAAAAAGTAAGTCCGTAGCTAGGCTATGCACTGATTTTTTGAGTTTCTTAGAAGAAAAAATAACGGCGCATAAAAACGACATTTATTAATGAACCATTCCTAATCAGAAAAATTGATTGAGGCTTCTAACTTACTTTGCCCCCAACAAACTCTTATACTCCGCATGCACATCTTCAAAAGCTGGTAGCTTTTTATAGTGCCATTTATTTAAAATCTTGCCATCTTTCATTAAGACAATCCCTGGATTAGATCGGACGATTGTTTTTAATAAAATATTATCTGCCATGTAGAAAGGATAAGCTGTTTGTGCCTCATGTCGAAAAGCTTCTAATTTAGTTGCACCTACGCCACCAGCAACGCCATATACTTTCCAACCTACTTTTTCTGCCTCTGTCGTAAAGGCATTGGTAACGTCTGTAAATCTTTCGACATAACTCTTGTCAAATGCATCGCCGTCTTCATAGATTTTATGACAAACCAACATCACACTATAGCCTTGATCGCCTAATAATTCCTCGGTAATATCGTAGCCTTCAGCATTTTCAATAGCATATTCACTCAATTTCGTAGCCTTGATTGCTGGTTCCGTTTTAATCTGATCTGTGATCGTCCATTCTGTTTTTGGGTACTGCTTAAACTGCTTCATGTAGGTCGCGTTTGGCAGAATGATTTCTTCTTTCGTTGCTTTATTTTCTAATACCCAGTCAGTTATTTGTACATTAGATTGTGCCTCTAACTCTGCTGTACGCTGCCCTCGTATATCTGCTGCCACTTTGAATGGACGGAAATCTGCGTGAGGAATATCCCAAACATAATTACTGAAACAATACAATAATAAACCACCTATCGTCAGTCCAATAATGCCATTCTTTACTTTCTCCGAAAAGAAAGTATGCATATCCTTTGAACGGAACAAAAAGTAAAAGGCAGGTATGAGTAGAAAGACATCTTTTAAGAAAGAAGTTTTTGGTTCTAATTTAATGAAGTCTCCAAAGCAACCACAGTCGGTTACTTTCATATTAGTCGGCGTATATTTTCCCCATTTGCTGAATTCGAAGAAATTCACCCCTTCTGGTACATAGCCTGTCAGATAGGTAAATCCAGTCAATCCCGTAAAAAATAGAATCAATAAAAGGAATGCCCAACTCGTAAACTTTGGTTTTGCCCCAATTAACAACATCACGCCTAACAATATTTCAAAAACGATGGTTGCCACGGAAAAATGCACGCCGAAATTATCCAAAAAAGGGAATACAGGCGCAATAAAACTCATGGCTGTTCCACTAAACACCGATTCAAATTCTCCAAAATAGTCGTGCAGCTTATAAGCCGTTCCTAAAGGATCTACCGCCTTTACCCAACCAGAGAATAAAAATAATGCCCCGCACCAACTTTGCGCAAAGGTCATCAACCAGTTTTTATGTTTCTTAAAAACTAATCCCGTTAAACCTGTTAATATAATAGCAGCTATTGTAATCCGAATTAATAATGTAGTTAAAGTCATATTTAAAATTTAATCTAGTTCTTTGGATGATGTTTAATTCTAATTTGGCACTATTCTAAAGTACCAAACTGGAATTAAATAGGATCATTATTCTAATTAAAGGATAATAAACTCCGTGTCTCCGTGTTCATTTTCTTCTTTTCCCGAAGGGAACCCCCTCCTCACTCCCCACTCAAAATCAAAGCAAAAATAGCATAGTTAATAATATCTCTATAGTTCGCATCTAGTCCCTCTGAAATTATGGTCTTTCCTTTATTGTCTTCAATTTGTTTTATTCTTAGTAGCTTCATTAAGATCAAATCGGTCATAGAAGAGATACGCATATCTCGCCAAGCCTCCCCATAATCATGATTCTTTGCCTTTAGTAATTCACGTGTAATACGTATTTGTTCTGTATAAAGTTTTTCTACAAGACTAGGATCTAGTTCATAATCATCAGAATCCGTCAATTCCAACTGAATAATAGCAATAACACTATAATTAATTAAGCCTAGATAGTCTTCTTGAATGCTGTCTCCCACTTGTTGAGTGCCTTTTTCCTCAATACTTCTGATTCTTTTCGCCTTGATAAAAAGTTGGTCCGTAAGAGAGGAAGGACGCAGGATTCGCCACGCAGTTCCATAATCTTTGGTCTTTTTTATAAAAATATCCTTGGCTTTTTCGATGAATTCGTCAAATTCTTGTAGTGTAGTCTTCAAATTTTAATTTTTTGCTGTAAATATAAGCGTTTTGTTACGTTTTTCAGCTACTAGGCATACAATTGCAATTTCTAAAAAATTGCACTTAGTTTTGTGAATTCCTTTCAAACAATTGTGAACTAAGTGTTAATGCAACCATTATCAGATTCTGAACTTATTTTAAATCCAGACGGGAGTCTTTATCACCTGCACTTACATCCAGAGCAGGTAGCTCCAACAATCATCACCGTCGGTGATCCAGAACGTGTTGCTACCGTCTCCCAGCATTTTGATCGGATAGAGCATCGGGTACAAAATCGAGAGTTCGTTACCCATACTGGTTATATCGGTACTAAGCGATTAACCGTGATCGCAACAGGAATTGGTACAGATAACATTGACATTGTTTTAAACGAATTAGATGCCCTTTTTAATATAGATTTAGCGACTCGTCAAATAAAAACAAACTTAACAAAGCTAGAGTTCATCAGAATTGGCACCTCTGGTTGTTTACGAAAAGAATTGCCCGTAGATACTTTTTTGATTAGTAAATATGCGGTTGGTTTGGATGCTTTGATGCCTTATTATAGCTATTCTCAAGATGCCCATTCAGAACAATTGGAAGCCAAACTAATCCATGCACTAAGCGATACCCACTTACGTCCTTACGTTGTTACGGGATCACAGTCATTAATAGATGCCTTAGGAACTGATATTCATCACGGCATCACCCTTACAGCACCCGGATTTTATGCGCCACAGGGTCGGCAATTGCGTGCTCGAGCCACCCAGAAAGACTTTTTGCAGACTATTCAAACTGTGGATACTATCCCTATTGTTGGTTTACCAATTACAAATTTGGAAATGGAAACGGCTGGTATTTATGGCTTGGCGAATGCTTTAGGGCATGGAGCGATTTCTTTTAATGCCTTGTTGGCGAATCGGGCGACTGGGGCGTTTAGTACGAATCCTCAGAGGGCGGTGGATGGCTTGGTGGAGTTGGTGTTGGATAGGATTGTGGCAGTTTTTTCTTCAAGCTAGATTCTATTCAACACGGAACTACTTCGTAGTCACGCGGATAACGCGGATCTAGGTAGGTCGTGAGTGATGTAGACGAATGATCGGACCACTGCAAGTGATCCGACCATTCTTTACTAGCGCAAGTCCGTTTCTTTTGTTTTCTAGTTTAAAGGCTTTGTCTTTTCTAATTCTTAATAACCAAGTAAAGTTCCACATCACGCACGACCTACAAAAATCCGTGGTATCCATGTGGCTACGAAGTTGCTCGTGTTGAATTATGTCCTACTAGGCCAGCCGTTAACAATAGTCAACGTCGCTCACGACCTACAAAAATCCGTGGCATCCGCGTGACTACGAAGTAGTTCCGTGTTCTATTATGTCCTATTAGCCATCACGCCAGCGAAAACCCAAGCAATCAAGCCATCAAATAGCAAGCGCATCAAACAACACCTCCACAGGATGTAAAGCCCCACGCCCCGTCCCGTCCAGAATCTGATGTCGACAACTAGTCCCCGGAGCAGCAATAATCGTATCCGCCTTCGCTTTTTTAACCGCAGG
>CALJIY010000271.1 GCA_937973945.1 uncultured Saprospiraceae bacterium
AACGCTGTATATAATGTAAACCTAAAATCAGATGCTGATATATATACTTTTAATGCCAGTAGTTCTTTTGAATTTCTGCCAGGCGGTTCTGAAAAAGGAAGACATACGATAGAATTCGGTGTAGGCTATGAGCAACGGGTAGAAAGAAGTTACCTCATTCAACCTCGACGATTATGGGACTTAGCAAGACTACAGGCCAACCGACATATATTGGGGGTTGATACTTCTTTAGTCATTGGTGATACCTTGATTAATGTGCCAGGAGTTGGGGAGTTGGCAGTAGACCTATACGGCACGCAGATAGCAACCGACGGTTTTGAAGACAATCAATTCTTTAGAAGAGTGCGAGAGGCGGCAGGAGTAGGAATCAATGAATATATTAATATAGATGGTATTGCTCCAGACCAATTAAGCTTAGACATGTTCTCTGCTCAGGAGTTACATGGTACTAGAAATATTCTCGATTATCAAGGCTATGATTATTTAGGGAATAAATTAACGGCAGATGTTACCTTCGAGGATTTTTTCCGACAGCGGGATGCCAATGGCGTTAGAACCTTTCCTGTCGCTCCAGCCCAACCCGTATATGCCTCTGCTTACCTACAAGATAAATTTACTTTTAGAGATATAATCTTTAGAGTTGGAGTTAGAGTAGATAGATATGATGCTAATAGAAAAGTATTAAAAGATCCTTTCTCTTTATATGAAATAATGGGGGCCAGAGATTTCTACGCTTCTATTGGAGAAGAACAGCCAGCAGGAGTAGGCGATGATTATAAAGTGTATTTAGAAAGTGCTGGCTCAAATACGGTAAAAGCTTTTCGAGAAGATGACCAATGGTATTTTGCGAATGGAAATCCAGCGAATGATGGAAATGTGATTTTTGGTGGAGGCGTGATTAATCCAAAATTAGTGGATGAAGATGCAGATATTCAATCACCAGATTTTGATCCAAATACTTCTTTTGAAGATTATGAGCCACAGATCAGTGTGATGCCTCGTTTGTCTTTCTCTTTCCCAATATCGGATGAGGCGAACTTCTTTGCGCATTACGATGTGTTGGTCCAGCGTCCACAAGAAAGAACAGATGCTACGGCTTTAGATTATTTATATTTCTTAGATCCAAATCGTACGCCTGCTAATAATCCAAACTTAAAGCCAGAAAAGACCATTGATTATGAAGTTGGTTTTCAACAAAAAATCAGTGCTTCTTCCGCTTTAAAAATTGCGGCTTATTATAAGGAATTGCGGGATATGATTCAGACGCGTACCTATCTATTTGTCCCTGTCTTGGGACAATATGATTCCTTTGATAATCAAGATTTTGGAACGGTTAAAGGTTTTTCTTTTACATATGATTTAAGAAGAACTAGAAATGTTCAATTACAAACTAGTTATACTTTACAGTTTGCAGATGGAACTGGGTCAGATGCGGTCTCTCAAGGTAATTTGTCAGAGAATGGTAATCTTAGAACTTTGTTTCCATTAAATTTTGATGAGCGTCATCGTTTAAACGCCGTCTTAGATTATCGCTTTAGTGCTGGTAATAAATATGATGGACCTAGAATATTTGGTAAAGATATTTTTGCAGATGCAGGGGTGAATTTCCAAGCAACTGCGGTATCAGGTAGACCTTATACGAGCAAGAGTGTGCCTAGACAATTTGGTGGAGAAGGAACGGTAGGAGCGATCAATGGTGCACGTTTACCTTGGAATTTCACCTTAAACATGCGAGCAGATAAGAACTTTGAACTCACGGGGCCTAATGCACAGAACAAATTATTCTTGAATGTATATGTTCGGATTCAAAATTTGCTAGATGCTAGAAATCTTTTAGGTGTATACTCCGCTACGGGCTCACCAGATGACGATGGATACTTAGCTTCCTCTGATGGCGTAGCAAGGGTCCGTAACTTAGAAGGATCAGGAAGAGATACCCAAGCATTCTTAGCGGCTTATTCATGGGCTCTGGCCAATCCAGGTTTTTATACCTTGCCTAGAAGAATTCTTGTAGGGGCGATTGTGGAGTTTTAATATTTTTTGAATAGGGTAGATTATCGAATTTAAAAGCATCCTACAGTCAACGTTTTATTGTCAACATTTAGGCGGGTTAGCCCGTCCAAAAACTGTTTGACCGGAGGGAGTTTTTTTGGACTAGAATTTTTGGTTCTTTTTTTTCGATGAAAAAAGAACGTACATCTAGTTAAAGTAATAATTTGCTCTGTTGATAGGAACAATTCTTTTTAAGGGAATTGACTTAATGTCTAAAAAAAACAGTATGAATTATAAACAGTACCTATTTCTTATTTGTAGTTTGTTGTTATCGATTTCGACCTACGCCCATGTAGGACCGAAAAAAGGCAATTCAAAGACAACCACTGCTGCTACGAATACAGGCAAGATCAACACCAAAGCAAATTACAGAGAAGATTGTTCGGCTGCGGAAGCGCAGGTAGATATGGCGATCAATAATGTACGAGCTAGATTGTTGACCGGAGGAGATGTGTGGTGGGATGGAAATGATGGTCGATATATCGTTCCTAAGGTAGAGCCAGGAGCAGGGGTGCCAGAGCGTTCTTCTATCTTTGCAGGCGCTATTTGGTTAGGCGGTTTTGATCCAGGTGGAAATTTAAAATTAGCGGCTCAAACCTATAGTACGCAAGGAGAGGATTTTTGGCCAGGCCCTTTATCACCCGATGAAGGAACGACAGATCGAGCGATATGCGACGACTGGGATCGATTCTTTACGGTAAAAGGAGAAAATATTGAAAGTCATATAAAAGCATTTGAACAAGCGAAAAGTGCTGGAGAAACCTATGATGAAAATTCCATACCAGAGGATGTAAAAGGATGGCCTGCGAGAGGGAATGAATTCTTCTTTGAGTTACGAGGATTTGAATTACCGAATACCACTCAAGGATTGGCTGCCTTTTTTGATCAAGATGGAAATGGTTTTTATGAGCCACAAAATGGCGACTATCCAATAATAGAAATTAGAGGTTGTGATGCGCCACAGTTTCCAGATGAAATGACCTTCTGGATTTATAACGATGCAGGTGCGGCGCATACCCAAAGTAATGGAGATGCCATTCAAATGGAAATCCAAGTACAGGCTTTTGCTTATGCAACAAATGATGAGATCAATGACATGACCTTCCAACGATATAAGCTAATTAATAGAGCGATAGAAAGTATTGATAGTACTTATTTTGGGGTTTGGGTCGATGCGGATTTGGGTTGTCCAGATGATGATTATGTGGGTTGTGATATTGAAAGAAGTTTGGCTTATGTTTATAATAGAGATGGCTTAGATGGAATAACAGGATGTGAATGTAACGTAGGGGGATCTATTAATACTTATTGTGATGAAGTTCCGATTTTAGGAATAGATTATTTTAGAGGTCCATTAGGACCAAAGAAATTTACAGACGATGGTGGCCTAAGAAATCCAGCAGTAGGCGAATCACCAGATACGATTGTCGAATTACCCATGTCTTCTTTTACTTATCATCTTAGGGATGATTCTGCACCTAATGCAGGGATGGGAGATCCAGGGGCAGGACCACAATACTATAATCTATTATCAGGAAGATGGATTGACGGTACGCCATATACGAGAGGTGGGAATGGCTATAATTTATTAAGCGATGACGTCATTAATTTTGCCTTTCCTGATCGCCCAGACGATACCAATGGTTGGTCTATGTCTAACCAAGGTTTAGAAAACTTCGATACCAGAACGATACAAGCTTCTGGACCATTTCGATTAGATCCTGGCGCAGTCAATGAATTAATAGTTGGGGTAGTATGGGTACCAGATGTACAGCATCCAAGTCCAGATATTGATCCATTATTATTTGCGGATGATATTGCACAGGCATTGTTTGATAATTGTTTTGATATTACAGACGGACCAGATGCGCCAGATGTTGATTGGATTGAATTAGATCAAGAAATTATTGCCGTTTTTACAAACGACCGATTGACTTCTAATAATGCTTTTGAGGCCTATGCAGAATTAGACTTACAAGCACCTGCGACGATTCCAGAAGAAGATAGGACCTACCAATTTGAAGGTTATAAATTATATCAATTGTCTGGCCCTAATGTAAGTATTGCCGAGTTAGAAGATCCAGATAAATCTAGATTAATCTATCAAGTAGATATAAGAAATGGCGTAGATGAAATATTTAACTGGACTCCTATCTCCAACCCTGATCCTGATCCCAATTCCCCGCGTCAGATATGGGTACCTAACTCTGAAGTGCAAGGAACAGATACCGGTATTCGACATACCTTTGTCATTACAGAAGATCAATTTGCAGAAGGAGATCGAACCTTAATTAATCAAAAGAAATATTATTTCACGGCCATTGCCTATGCGTATAATAACTATCAGCAGTTTACGCAGTTTCCTAATACCCAAGGTCAACGAAGAGCGTATCTAGAAGGCAGAGGAAATATAGGTGATGGAACGAATAGTTATTACACCGTCATCCCAAGAGAAATTGTAGAACGAAAATTAAATGCGGAGTATGGAGATGGCGCCAAGATCGTAAGAGTAGATGGTGTTGGTACGGGCGGTGTTTTCTTAGATTTAGAAGAAGGGGTGAGAGAATCTATATTAGATGGATCATTTGATGGAGAGATAGAATACAAAGAAGGAAATGGACCAGTTAATATTACCATTTTTAATCCACTCAATGTGCAAGATGGAGAATATGAGTTGACCTTAGTGGATGAGAATATGGGGAATACTAGATTAGACGATGAGGTAAGATGGGTCTTAACTAATCTGGCAGATGGTACAGAGATCGCTTCTGAAACGACCATAGAAAAATTGAATGAACAGATCATAGGAGAATACGGCTTTACTGTTGCTATAGAGCAAGGCTTAGAAGTAGGGGAATTGGGTTCAGGACAAAATGGGGCGATTGGTGCGGACGTTGTCTATGCTGATCCGAATGGTGTTCGATGGCTCAACGGGGTGCAAGATCAAGGATCTCCTCCAATCGATTTTTTAAAGACAGGACCAGGGGAAGTTTTTGAATTTTACCCAGGAGATATAGAAGATGCGAAGCCAGTAGATCAAGATCAAAGTTTAGTAAATGTTGCCAATGGTTGGTTTGTCCCTTTCTTATTGACCGATTATGAGAATAGAGTGCAAGATCCACCAATGGGACTAAGTAGAGGATTGATTCCCAATAATTCTTATGTTTCTCCTGCATGGATGAACGAGTCTCGACAATTTAACTTAGTAAGAAATAGAGTAGAGGGAGTATCGCATTTGAATAATGTGGATATTGTCATGACTGCGGATAAAACTAAATGGAGTAGATGCTTAGTCGTAGAAACAGCTTCACCTTTTTACTATAGTGTCTCTCAAGGATTAGCCGTTTCGACAGAAGGCGGCGCGCGAAACTTTGATGTACGCCAGTCTCCGTCTGTAGGAAAAGAAGCAGATGAAAACGGTCGACCAATGCCAGATCGAGAAAAGAATGATAATGGTTCCGATAAGATGGGGATGGGTTGGTTTCCTGGTTATGCAATAGATGTAGAAACAGGTAAACGACTTAATATCTTTTTTGGAGAAAATTCAGTCTATCGAGAAGATAATCCAACAACAGAATTTTTTGATGTCAATTATCTAGGGGACACCCCACGAGGAGCAGATATGATGTTCAATCCTTCGTCTGTATTATCAATAGAAACGAGCACCTTCTCCTTATTTAATTTCTATTTAGGTGGTCAGCATATGATCTATGTAACGGATGAAGAATATGATGGGGGAGAAGGGATGCGCCAAAGATTAGATCCTGAATTTGGAACAAGTGAATTAAGAAAAGTAAGAGCTTTAGATAATATTACTTGGGCAGGTATCTTCACACTGCAAGAAGGAGTCTCTATGAATTCTTATGCAGATGGGTTAATTCCAAATGACGTTACGGTAAAATTACGAGTAGATAATCCGTATGCAGTAGAAGAAGGAACGGGTGAATTCAGAGGATATCCGACCTATAGAATTACGATTGGGGATGCTGCGGCTTCAGAGATTAGTACGGAGGTAGAAATGGCAGAAGCCTTGAAAGCGATTAATGTGGTACCGAATCCTTACTATGGCTACTCTGCTTATGAAACATCACAGTTTACGAATACCATTAAAATCACCAATTTACCAGCTAATAGTACGGTTACCATTTACTCCTTAGATGGTCGATTTATCCGACAGTATACCAGAAACGAAACAGGTGCGCCAGTTAGAGGAAACAACAGAGCTATTACCCAACAGCAAATTTCGCCAGCATTAGAATGGGATTTAAAAAATAATAAAGGCATTCCTGTAGCTAGTGGGGTATACCTGATGCACATAGACGCACCTGGATTGGGAGAACGGGTTATTAAATGGTTTGGGGTGCAACGACAATTTGATCCTTCGGGGCTTTAAAAAGAACAGTTACTTTTCAACAGAAGTCAGAAGTCAGATCATTACATTTTCAGAAGTCAGATTTACGATGTTGACAACCCTTGATTTAAGTATTGCGGGTAGTCTGACAACGAAGTGATCTGACTTCTGACAGAGCCGAAGTATTTCGGAACGGTCTGACTTCTGGTAAGTTATAAAATATATGAATTCAATTATACAGAAAAATATTATCGGTCTAATTTGCTTACTACTTCTTAGCCTAGCGCACGAAGTAGAGGCAGGAAATCCAGATCGACAAGGAGAGGCAGGGGCGTATGAATTGCTGATGAATCCTTGGGCAAGAAGTGCGGGCTTACATACCATGTCTACTTCCATGATTAGAGGAGTAGAGGCTTTGCGCTTGAATCCTGCAGGCTTGGCGCGAATCAATGCTACAGAAGTGCTGTTTGGTCATGCCCGTTATTTAGAAGGAACGGATATTAAAATGAATGCCTTTGGTTTGGCACAAAAAGTAGGAAAGAATGGTACGTTCGGTTTCAGTCTAATGTCTTTAGATGTTGGCGAAATTCCAGTGACCACCACGAATCAGCCAGAAGGAACAGGCGCTACTTTTTCTCCTAATTTTTTCAACTTAGGTATTTCTTATGCCCATACCTTTGAAAACAAAATTTCGGTAGGCATTACCTTAAGAGCCATCTCTGAGGCGATTGCAGATTTGTCTGCTTTTGGTTTGGGGATAGATGCCGGCGTGCAATATGTGACTGGGCCAGCAGATAATTTCAAGTTTGGTATTTCGCTAAGAAATGTTGGTTCTAGAATGAGTTTTGATGGACAAGGTTTGTCTTTCCCAACAGAGAATCCAGATGGAACCTTATCTTATGATATTACGGTGAACCAACGCTCCGCAGAGTTTGAATTGCCTTCTGTATTGAATATAGGTATGTCTTATGACTTCAATATGTTGAATAGCCATAGAATAACCATACTAGGTAATTTTACGTCTAATTCCTTCTCTAGAGATCAATTAGGCGCAGGGGTAGAATATTCTTTAAAAGATATGTTTATGGTACGAGCTGCGTATAAAGTGGAAGTTGGCCTAAGTGCAGAGCGATCCGCAGAAGCATCTGTTTATTCTGGCTTGAGTGCAGGAGCTAGTATAGAAGTGCCTGTAAAAAAGAATGGAACCAATCGATTTGGTATTGATTACGCTTATCGAGCTACCCAACCCTTTAGTGGCACTCACAATATTTCGGTTCGAATTACCTTGTAAAGTCAGAGGACAGATCGTTTTGCTTAGCTTGCGTTAAGGGAACTGTCAGACCAGCCCGACTGCCGTTCGGGCGGACGGCAAGGCTGTTAAGTACTTAGAAATTAAAATGTAAATCAAAATTAAAATTAAAAACGTCCACATCTAGCATTGAATGCTTGGTGTTTTCATTTCAATTTTCATTTTAATTTTCATTGAAATAACTTCTCATACCTCTGACAGCTTAGCGTTCTGACTTCTGATCTGGCGTTTACCAGAGAACAAAGACGTATTTCGTTTACAAACGGCGAAATACGGTCATTTTTAACGAAATTTATCTCTGCTCTCTGCACTCTCTTCCCTACGCTCTAAATCCACAGCTCTAATTTCATTTTAAATAAAAAAAATATTACTTTTAACAAACTTTTTAAAAAGTACTAGCGTTTCATTTATAAGTAGGCGCAAAATAATCACTATTTTTAGTGAAAATTTACTTAAAACCCTACTATTAATTTATTTAAAATGATACATCCCGCAAGCCTCCACATAACATAAAAGCCTTTCCGTAGAAGTTTTTCAGTACAAAGTATAGTACTAATTTCAGCATAGATAGTATCTAAAAGTAGTATCCAAAAGGTTCCTCTTTCATCGCCGTTAGAGGTTTGTTTATTTTAGATAAAGGATGGAATATTTAAATTAGTGGATGTAAAGCCATTCATCGATAGGGATATTCATTTTAACAAACAATAATTATTTGAAACAATACAAAAAGTAGAACAGAGAGTAGAGAAGCGAGAACAGAGATATATTTCGTTTAAAAACAATGAATTTATTCGATTTTTAAACGGAATACGTCTCTATTCTCTGCTCTCGCTTCTCTATTCTAACAACTGTATGTTTTTTATGCAATAATTACCACTAAATTTTTTATAGTATGTCAAATTACACTTATTTCACCAAAGAAGGTTATGATAAAATCGTAGCAGAACTAGATGAATTAAAAACAACAGAAAGACAAAAAGTAGCCGCTGCTATTGCTGAGGCTAGAGATAAAGGAGATTTATCTGAGAATGCAGAGTATGATGCAGCCAAAGATGCGCAAGGCTTATTAGAGCTAAAGATCAATGAAATGGAGATCGTTATGGCCAATGCTCGAATCTTGGATGAAAGTCAATTAGATACCTCTAAAGTAACGGTATTTTGCAATGTCAAGATCAAAAATTTGAAATTTAATAAGACGCTGACGTATAAATTAGTATCTGAGACGGAAGCTAATTTAAAAGAGAATAAAATATCTGTTAGTTCTCCTGTCGGTAAAGGTTTATTAGGTAAGAAGATTGGAGAGAAAGCGGTGATAGAAACACCACGAGGAAATATGGAATTTGAGGTCTTAGATATCTTTTTATAAAAGCGCACAAGCAGTATTATTTTTATCAATCAAATATTTTCAAAATGGCAAGTATCTTTTCTAAAATAATAGCGGGACAAATCCCTTCTTATAAAATTGCGGAGACAGAAGATTTCTATGCCTTTTTGGATGTATTTCCTATAGCTAAAGGCCATACCTTAGTCGTGCCTAAAAAAGAAGTAGATTACTATTTTGATTTAGAAGACGACTTGGTAGCAGGCCTTAATGTATTTGCCAAAAAAATAGCCATCGCTATTAAGAAAACCATTCCTTGCGAAAGAGTTGGTACCACGGTCATTGGCCTAGAAGTACCCCATGCCCACCTGCATTTAATTCCTATTCATTCTATCCATGATATGAGTTTTGCTAAGGCAAGACTACAATTTTCTAAGGAGGAGTTTGCGCAGATTGCTGCGGATATTCAGAAGAATCTGTAGCTTAGATCTCCGGTCTGAGTAGTCAACATACGCACAAGGCATAGCTTTTGCTCCAGCTAGAGCGGGAATAAATCATAAATTTTACATCATAAATCATACATCCATCACGCATTGTACTATATGGATATATGATGTATGATTTCTGATGTATGAAATATGATTTATGATTGGCCAGACCAATTCAACATCGTTATTTATTCAAAGAAATGGAGATGTTAAGGCAAAGCCTTTGCGCTAGCGAGCTACGTCTAGATTACGATTCACTACAAATTAAACCAGTAAGTCATCTTAGCCACCAACGCGCGATTCCGACTACCAAATTGATTAAAAGGGTCGGTCAAGTAATTATCTGTATAGACAATAAAGAAATCAGATACTGGCTTGAAACGCCATTGGAAGCGGGCATTGATATTCAAATTATCTAGCTGATTATTATACTGGAAAAAAGTAGTTAAGAATAATTTTTTCGTAAAAGTAAAATCAATCCTTGGTCCTACTAACCATAAATTAGCTACTTCAAAAGGCGCATCTAATTTAATTCGATTATAGGTATACGCCAAAGAAATAAAACCATAAGGTTGATAGCGGTAAGTAAAGCTACCTTCTACACCGGTCCTAAAACCATTATAAAAAGTGCCAACAGATGGGGCAATGGAGTAATTAAAAGTATTGCGTCTGTCTGATTGAAAAGACAAGCCAAAACGAGTATAAGAATAGGAACTCCCCGCAGGTAAAAAGACATCTTTATCTTGAATACGGGTAGGATCAAAATCTCTTAATAATGTGAGATGACTATAATCTGCTGTTAAGGTTAAATCAGAAGAATTACTAAATCGAAAACGCCAGAATGGATTGAAATTGAATTCTTCTACACTAAATTTATCTAAGATTTCATTATTGTCCTGACCTATTTTATAGAAAAGAGACATATCAAAACCCAGGGTGTGCTGGCTGATTTTTTTATTTTTACTAGGATAAAAATTCACAGATGCTTCTGGGCTAACCATGAAAAAATCCTTTCTTGGCGCAAAGCCAACCTCCGGATTATAGCCATTGCCCATATAAATATGAACCCATTCAAACCGATGTCGTCTATTGGTATAGATAACTTGGGTATAATGGGAATAATCATGTTGCTCAATTCCAGGACTAAAAGTTTTCAAAATAGAGCTTTTGCCAATCCATTTATTATCAGCAGAGGCTAAGCGGTATTCCAAACCTATCAGGCGATTGTAGGCATTGAAATTGCCCCCAGTAAATGATTTCTTATCTACGGCTTCTTTGTTAACCAGCATAATCGCAATACCAGATCGATCAAACACTTTTTGTTCGGCAGTAGCAACGGTATAGTTAAAGCCAGGCATACCGTTCTCCACCTGTTTAGCAGATTGCATATTGAGGAGGCCCACTCTAAAACGGTCATTTAATTTACCACTCAATCGTGCCCCATACAAAATAGTATTCTGAATATTTTGTCCAGTTGCAGTATCTATAGACACGCCGATACGACGGGAGAAAAAAGGATTTAAACGGTTGGCGGCAAAGCTGCCAAATAAGTCTGCATTCTCTAAAAAGAACTGCCTTTTTTCGGGAAATTGTATTTCAAATCGATCTAGATTTGTTACCTGTTCATCTACTTCTACTTGAGAAAAATCAGGATTTACCGTTAGATCTAGATTGAGGCCAGAGGTTAGGCCAATTTTAGCATCACCTCCAATATCATAAACTTGCTTAGATTCCAATTGGTTTTTATCCTCAAAATCTCGACTTAAAGAAGAGGTCGCATAAGGAATAATAGAAATATTTTTGCTCGGTTTCTTCAAAGGTTCCTCCCAGATCATATTACCCATAAAACCAAGATCAATCGTAAATCTGTTTTGAGGAATTTGAATCCAAGTCGAAATTTCATTATTCTGCGTATCATAGCGATAGGCATTGAATCGCCACTGTGTACTTCCTTCTGTATATCGTAAAGTTTTAAAAGGAATGGCTAACTCTGCGATCCAATGATCTTCGTAAATAGCCGCATTTCCATCCCATTTATTATCCCATGATTCGTCAAAGTCTCCACCTTGTTGTCCACCATTGGCAATGGTTGCTTCTCTTCGTACGCCGAATGGATTGATACCAAAAGCTAAGGCGGAGTTTTTATCATTATAGGTGTCTAATAAAAGGGTAAAATTATCATTACCGAAAAAATCATAATCCCTTCTAAGGGAAGGCGTGATAAAAGCATTACTTTTTGAATAACACTTGACCCCTACATATAAGTGGTGGTCATCAAAGGCCATATACACCTCTGTGGCTCCTTGCGCATTAACGCTATCAACTGGAAAAATTTGAGTAAAATTAGTAGCAGGGGAGGCCTCCATCCAGGTGTTTTCTGTCAACGCACCATCTAGGTGGATACGATCTGAGGCCTTTTTTAAGAAGACTTTAGGTATCGTAGAACCGTCAATTTTATTGAAAGTTTGCGCAATACTCTTCTGTGTTCCTGATGATAACATCAGAAAAGTAAATAGTATTAGTATAAGAGGGTAATCTCTCATTTCGCGAACATTCGCAATTAACTGGACATTAAATACACTGTATATTACACAGGATATTCAATAGGTAATGATCACTAGATCACCTATATAAATTATTTTTTAATGGGAGTAGCACATTGATAGCTATTCCCTTACGAACATTCCCTGCGAGTATAATGCCAGTATGTCACAATTGTATTGAAAATGTAAATATAGGCGGAATTATTTACGGAAATAAAAAATAAATGGACCCTTTTCTCCAGTAGCAACTATATTTGCGCACAAAAGATAATCTTCTTTCAAATTTGCCGTCTGATGGCTACCATGGTATACGAGTTTATGTCGCATACCACTACTACCGTCCGATGGCAATGAAAACAGTGTACTATACCTTACATGGTTTAAAATTGTTAGACAGTTTGGTTATTAAATCGCTTGTATCATGTTGACAATCAAACAACCAAACCATCATTTTTCATCTCGTTTATAGTATAACTAAATATCAAAACTTAAGCAATGGATTCGTTGACACAGATAACATTAGGGGCGGCTTGCGGAGAGCTAGTTTTAGGTAGAAAAATAGGAAACAGAGCCATGTTATGGGGGGCAATTGGGGGGACGATACCTGATCTGGATATTCTAGCAAATGGTTTTCTTACAGATATAGAGGCATTGGCTTTTCATAGAGGGATTTCCCATTCTTTGTTTTTTGCAGTAACGACACCTTTCTTGTTCGCCTATCTGGTCCATCAATTTTATGAGCGTGGCTGGTATCAGCAGAAAGGATTTAAATGG
>CALJIY010000272.1 GCA_937973945.1 uncultured Saprospiraceae bacterium
CATTTTTTTAAATCTTCAATAGAAATAAAATAACGAGCTGCAATATCTGTTAATGTTTGTTGAGGCTGTACGATGTGCACTCCAGGTTTAGATTCCTCTCCACATCTGACGACTGTTTTTTCAACGACTATTGTTTTTGGTGCGGCGGCTTGTGTAGGTGGGGTGACTTTCAAAGCAGTACAAACAGGAATAATATCTTTATTAGATAACTTATTCCAGCTATAAAGATTGTTAATCGACAAATTATATCGACTAGCAATTTCAGAAAGCGTTTCTTTAGGTTGTACGATATGAATGCCTGGTCGAGAAACCTCCCCACATCGAACGACTGTTTTTTCAACGATAACCGTTTTTGGCGCTGGAACTTGTGCAGGTGGTACCACTTTTAAAGCAGCACAAGCAGGAATAATATCCTTATTAGATAATTTATTCCACTTATAAATATCGGCAATAGATAGGTTGTATCGACTAGCAATTTCAGAAAGCGTTTCTTTAGGTTGTACGATATGAACGCCCGGTCGCGAAACCTCCCCACATCGAACGACTGTTTTTTCAACGATAACCGTTTTTGGCGCTGGAGCTTGTGTAGGTGGTACCACTTTTAAAGCAGCACAAGCAGGAATAATATCTTTGTTAGATAGTTTATTCCACTTATATAGGTCAGCGATCGATAAATTGTATCGACTAGCGATTTCAGAAAGTGTCTCCTTAGGTTGTACAATATGAACACCTGGTCTGGAAACCTCCCCACATTTAACGACTGTTTTTTCAACAATCACCGTCTTAGGAGCAGGTGCTTTTTCTGGTGGTGTTATTTTTAAAGCAGCACAAACTTGAATGACATCTTTGTTAGATAATTTGTTCCACTTATAAATATCATTAATATTAAGATTGTATCGACTAGCAATTTCAGACAATGTTTCCTTAGGCTGTACGATATGAATACCCGGTCTAGAATATTCTCCGCATCGAATAACTGTTTTTTCAACAATTATTTTTTGAGGTTGAGCTGCTGGCTTTGGAAGGCTTACATTCAAAGCTCTACAAACTGGAATAATATCCTTACTAGATAAGCGATTCCATTTATAAATATCATCAATGGAAATATTGTATTTTTTTGAAATATCTGTTAAGGTCTCTTTAGGTTGAACGATGTGTACGCCTGGTCTAGAATTTTCACCGCAAATAACCACTGATTTTTCAACGAAAACGGTTGCAGGTTTTGTGGGTGGGGCTACTTTTAGCGCCAAGCAAACCGGAATTTTATCTTTATTAGATAATTTATTCCATTTGTAAATATCATTGATAGAGACATTATACTTTTTAGAAATTTCCGTTAGCGTTTCTTTAGGTTGAACGATGTGTACCCCTGGACTAGAATTTTGTCCGCAAACAATCACTGATTTTTCAACAATTGTAGGCTTTTCAGGTGGTGCTACCTTTAAAGCGGAACAAGCATTGATTAAATCCTTGTTCGTAAGATTATTCCATTTGTAAATGTCATCGATAGAAACCTTGTGCAACTTCGCAACTTCTGTTAAGGTTTGCTTTGGCTGAACAATATGCATTCCCGGGATAGAGGTTTGACCACACTTAATAATTGTTTTTTCTACGACTACTTTCTCTACCACTACTTTGTCAGGTGGTGCGATTTTTAAGGCGGAACAAGGATGAATCAAGTCTTTATTCGATAAATTGTTCCAAGCATAAATATCTTCTACAGAAATGTTATATCTGCTAGCTATATCTGTTAGATTTTCTTTAGGTTGGATAATGTGTACATTTCTGGTTGATCTTGTACTACAAATCACTTCTGGTACAACTACTTTTGGTGGAGCCACTTTTAACATAGCACATGCTTTAATAACATCTGCTTGGCTCATATTGTTCCAAGTATATATATCATTCACCGTGATACCATAGGCACTGGCAATTGAATTTAGCGTTTCCTCTGGTTGAACTATATGGATACCAGGGCTACTAGTCTGAGTACATTCAATAGCTGGTTCTTTGTAAACTAAAATTTCGGACTTAGAAGGAGGGGGTAATATCTTCAATTCCATACAAGGCTGTAAAGAAGCGCTTTGTAAATTATTCCACTGCAGTATATCCGCTGTATTCAGTTGGTATTTTCTAGCGATACCAAACAAGGTTTCCTGTGGCTGGACCACATGTATCCCTGGGGAAGAAATATTTTGACAAGCAGCAACAGGGACAAATTTCTCTACCATTTCATGCTGAAATAAAATCTCCGCTTCTGCGGGTTGGTATTCCACAGGTATGGCCCTTTCTGTTATTTCATAGGTGACAACTGGTGGCGCTTTTGTAGCAATCACCTCTGTTCGTGGTGCTTCGACAATCACTTCCCTTGGAGGCTCTGGTTGTCTTGGGCTACAGATATTAGCGATATAACGATCTAACGGTATCCCATTAATGCTTTCTAATCTTAAAATATCTTTCTCTTTGCTAAAAGCGGCTACATCTCTTTTTTCTTCAATGATTCCAATTGATGGGATGATCGTTAGGTCTATAGTAGGTTTACAAGTTTCTATTGGAATTTGCTTGACAGTATAGGAAGGATTGCATTGAAATTGATTGGTCGTCATATACATGAAAGTAGATCCAGAATTCATTCCACCTAGATTATTTGGAATGTATCCGGTAGGATCTTCTCTGTATTCAAAATCATAACCATCACCCGCTACATATACGCCATTATTTACTGCTTTGGTATAGGTGGCTAAATGCACACTAGATACCGTATAGTAATTATCGACAGGTCGAACTATAAATATCCTGTTTATGCCAGCATTGAAATCCTTTGCAAATCTTTCATTAACATTGATCCACTTACAAGATTGTGTCCCTTTTGGAGCTACCTTTACCTTTCCGATGCTTTCTACGCCTACTTCTAGCATGATTCTAGTGCCATTCGCACCTTCTAAGCTATAGGCTACTAATCCGCCACCCACTTGATTACCATTCATCCTATAGACATAACGGTCCAAGCAAGTTGGGTCATACTTAATGTAAATATCTTTGGAAAAAATAGGAAAGCTAATGCAGATTGACAGAAAGAATATGCAGAATGTCTGCCATTGATTGAAAGGCCTTCTAAGGAATAGACTCTTAGATAGTGAGTTTCTTTGTGTTAGTTTTCTCATGATGTTGAATATAGATTTAAAGCATGAATGAGACCCATCGCCCCATTCAAAAAATCTATTATCATTCTCAGAATTGTTTTATTGTGAAGTTGTCTAAGATTGCATTAATAAACAACTTCTATATAAAAACTCGGCGACAAAATACATGTTTTTATTGGTATAACCAATTTATTTATAAAAGAGAACTGTGTTACTGGAATAGATAGTTTTTAACTATATATTATGAATGAATAATCAATTGCTTCTACTGGTATAACCTTTATCTCTTTATTGTTGTTTACTTATATTTGATCTTACAAAGAGATCAAGGTTATCCTTAAATTATCTCTTTCTAAATAACTATTAACCATAAAGATGCCATGTCTGTTATAAGTGCACTAAATATTAACGATTCTTTCACTAAATCTCTACCAGCTGACCCCTTGAGCGACAATACACGTAGGCAAGTCAAAAATGCTTGCTACTCCTACGTGCAGCCTAAAAAGACAGCAGCGCCCAAATTAATCAGTGTAGCCAAAGAAGTCGCTCAATTAATAGGCATATCAGAGGAGGAGTGGGGGAGTAAAGCATTTTTAGATATCGTTACTGGAAATGAGCTACTAACTGGTAGCCAACCCTATGCAATGTGTTACGGAGGTCATCAGTTTGGTCATTGGGCTGGACAATTGGGAGATGGACGTGCCATTAATCTAGCCGAAGTTCTTCACAATGGCCAACGATGGGCTATGCAGCTAAAAGGAGCAGGTCCTACGCCATACTCCAGATCGGCAGATGGTTTAGCTGTTCTGCGATCTTCCATAAGAGAATATTTGTGTAGTGAGGCGATGTTTCATTTAGGGGTTCCTACGACTAGAGCTTTGTCTTTGTCTTTATCTGGAGATGAAGTGTTACGAGATATGATGTATAATGGCAATTCCGCCTATGAGAAAGGAGCCATTGTTTGTCGTGTGGCGCCTTCTTTTATTCGTTTTGGCAATTTTGAAATATTGGCTTCTAGAAAAGATGAAACTACTTTACAAGCATTGTTGGACTATACCATTCAAACTTTCTATCCAGAGCTAGGAGCACCTGCTCCTTCCACTTACATCGCCTTTTTTAAAGAGATTGTCCGACGCACCATGGATATGGTCTTACACTGGCAGCGGGTTGGCTTTGTGCATGGGGTCATGAATACAGATAATTTTTCCATATTGGGACTAACCATAGATTATGGGCCTTATGGCTGGTTGGAAGGCTATGATCCCGATTGGACGCCGAATACCACTGATCGTCAAAATAGAAGATACCGCTTTGGTAATCAAGTGAATGTTGCTTATTGGAATCTGATTCAATTGGCTAATGCCTTGATGCCGATTATTCAAGATGCGCCTGCATTGGAGGCGATTCTCCAAGAATCTCAAAAAGGCTTTGGTCCTGCTTATTTTCAAATGATGCGTCAAAAATTAGGCTTAGAAAGAACCCTTCCAGAAGATGTCGAATTGATCACTAGTCTTTTTGAACGTCTACACCTTTGCGAAACAGATATGACCATTTTCTTTAGGAATCTAAATAAAGTAAAAAAGGATGCGACGAGCGACATTTTAGATCCTATAGAATTGGCTTTTTATGACTTAGAGGCAGCGAAGGAACATCATTGGAATGCCTGGAAAGAGTGGATGGATACTTATTTGAGAAGACTTCAATTAGAAGCACTTTCTGATGCGGATCGCGCTGCATTTATGAATCAGCATAATCCTAAATATGTCTTGAGAAATTATATGGCTCAGCTAGCTATTGATGCAGCTGATAAAGGAGATTATCAGCTCATTGAGGAATTGCTTGAGTTGGGGAGAACGCCGTATGCGGAAAATCCAGCTATGGAGCATTGGTTTGCTAAGCGTCCTGAATGGGCACGGCATAAGGTGGGGTGTTCTATGTTGTCTTGTAGTTCGTAGAGAGGAGGAACTGAGTATGATTTTTATTAAGAACACGGAGACACTGAGGTACGGAGTTTTATATGACTGTATTAATTCCCACGACTTCGTCATGGGTTACAGGGTGTGTCTGGGCTAGCACTCTTTATGCTTCTGAGCACAAGCCTGCTCAGCCGTTGGGACAGTTTTTGTGAGACTTTATTTTGGGGAGTGATGTGCTTCCAGGACTACTTTACGGATTACAAGATGACGCTCAGTAGTTGTTGCTATTCAATAAACTGAGTCAAGAATAAAACGGCAGTTTTATACAAACCTGATTGTCAACGTTTTGTGAGTTTGACACTTGAACTTGAATTTTTTCCCTTGAAATTTCTCCCTTTTATCCGCCGAAACCGATTCGCTGTTTTCTTTCTCCTAATTCTTTTTTGAGACCTGCCATTCGTATAGCTGTTACAGCGGCTTCTACGCCTTTATTTCCATATTTTCCACCTGCTCGATCTAGGGCTTGTTCTTCTGTATTGGGCGTTAATAAGCCGAATATGAAGGGTTTTCCAGAAGCAATACTTAGATTGGTTAAGCCAGTTGCAACCGCATGGTTGATATACACATTATGGGTGGTTTCACCAGTAATGACGCAGCCTAAACAGATAACGGCATCTAGCGAATGCTTTGCTGCTAACATAGCGGCACCGCTCGGTAGTTCGAATGCTCCAGGTACTTGGATGGTTTGGATATTTTCTGGTAAGGCGCCCTGCTTTGTGAGGGTTTCATAGGCTCCTTCGTATAAGGCATGCGTGATATGCTCATTCCAATCGGCTACGACTATTCCGAAGGACATCTCTTTTGCAGAGGGTAGTTTTTTTTCGTCGTATTTGGATAAATTTTTTAGTGCTGATGCCATGTTTTTGGTATGTATGATGCCCATGATCTCATCTCTATCGCATGACTGCGTCAGGCGATGCGGATGTCCCCACGACTGCGTCATGGGTTACAGGATGTCGTTCCGTTGGGACTGTTCGTAAAAAAACAACTAAAAAGAGGGATAAGATTATCAGTAATCTTATCCCTCTACATTTTTCTCGAATCTTTCTTTCTTAGCCTTTAGCGGCTACACGTGTAATGTATTTCTCGATGTCAGCTCCCTCTGTCGATGTCGGGAATTGTTCCCGGATTTTTTCAAAGGCTGCTTTTGCCTCACCAGCATTGCCTTGTTTTTCGTATAGTAATCCCAATTTCTTTAGATAGTAGGAAGATAATACTTCATTAGAACCAGCTGCCGCAGCTTTTTTATAGCTTGCGATCGCATTATCGAATTCGTTCTTTTCAGAGTAGGCATCGCCCATTGCGCCATGCTTGGTATAAGACAAAATAGTATTACCAGCAGAGAAATCACTTAAATAATCAATTGCTGCATCGTTTTGCCCTAGTTGAAGGTACGAAATACCTGCGTAATATCTAGCTGTATTAGCTGCTTTTGTGCCGCTATAGTTGTCGATTATATCTAATAAGCCACTGAATCCGCCTCCTGGATTGGTTAAAGCCAAGGCAAATGAATCTCTTTCAAATTGTGTTTGTGCTTGAGCTAAAGCTTCCATTGCTTCTTTTTCCTTAGGAGCTTTCACAAATTGTGTATAGAATATATATGCGCCTACTAGCAATAATAGAGCTGTTAAGCCTAAAAGTAGATTCGTCTGATTTTTTTCAAAAAAATCGGATGCTTGTCCTTTTACTTCTACTAAATCTACAAGCGTTTCTTCTGCTTCTTGCTGTTTTTTCCGTCGTGCCATTATCTATTAACTAGTTGATGATTAGAGTTTTTTATTCAATAAATTGATTATCAAGGAATTGAATAATTTTAATATGTAATTATTATAATTTTTCGCAAAGATATAATTTTCAACGTTCTCTGACAAATCTAGTGTTCAAAGAAAAAAAAGATCAAAAGCGGCCAACGGAAGCGTTGATACTATACCACAAAAAAATAGGAGCGTTAAATATTAACGCTCCTATTTTGCTTTTGTTTCGGTAGAATTAGTTGTTCCCAACATCAACCTCCATCTCAACTTCAACTTCCCCGCTTTATAGTCAAGGTCAAGGTTTGAAGTTGAGGTTGAAGTTGATTTTGACCTTATTTAAGTCAAATAAGGATAGTCTCCCTCTGCATAGTTATCGGTATATAACTCAGATGCATCTGGATATTTAGACGATTCAGCAAATTCTACAGCTTCTTTAATTTCTGCTAAAATTTCTTCCTTCATCGTTTTAATTTCCTCTGCAGTAGCATACTTTCCAGTCAATAACTCTTTCTCCGTTACTTTTACAGGATCAATATCTTGATACGCCTTCACTTCATCTTTCGTTCTATATTTTGCTGGATCAGATACGGAGTGTCCTTTATATCGGTATGTCTTAATTTCTAAAAAGTATGGACCTGCACCAGATCGAATATGCGCTGCTGCTCTAGTAATCGCTTCATGTACCGCATCAGGACGCATACCATCTACCTGCTCACTTGGCATAGCATAAGAATCACCCATACGGTATAATTCTACGACATTACTGGTTCTAGAAACCGATGTTCCCATAGCATAACCGTTATTTTCTACGATATACAACACAGGCAATTTCCAAGTCATAGCCATATTGAAAGATTCGTGTAAGGCTCCTTGTCTAGATGCACCATCACCGAACATAGTCACACAAAGGTTATTCGTCCCTTTATATTTTTCAGCAAAAGCGATACCCGTTCCAATTGGAATTTGAGCACCTACGATCCCATTACCACCAAAATACTTATTCGGCTTATCGAAAAAGTGCATAGAACCACCTTTTCCCTTCACGATGCCTGTTTCTTTTCCATACAGTTCTGCCATTGCAGCTTTGCAAGAAACGCCTCTACCAATTGCAATACCGTGTTGACGGTAAGCCGTGACTATTCCATCTCCCTCAATTAAGGCAGATTCTAGACCAGCAGCTATTGCTTCTTGACCAATATATACATGGCAAAAGCCTCTAATTTTTTGCATGCCGTACATCTGCAATGCCTTCTCTTCAAATTTTCTGATCTTAAACATCAATTTGAACCACTCAATATAAATTTCCTTCGAGTACTTCTGCTTTGATTTTTTTGACTTAACTACCTGCGTATCAATATCTTTTGTCATGTTACAATTTTTTAATAGCGAAATTTCGCTCATTCTAGACCTTCATCTAGGCAAATTAGGGAATTTTGAGAAGTTGACCAATATTTTTGTCGGAAGACTTGGGAAGTTTCCAAAACTTCCCAAGCCTAGGTTTTTTTCTATAAAAAGTTATTCTCTCTGTACTATCGAATAATCACCTCTTTTACATATTCTTCTCCCAATCCTTCGTTGATTATGTCCTTAATCTTGTCTTTAGAATAAGATAGGTCTTGTTTCAATGGAGCGGAATTGACGACGATTATTAGCTTAAATCTCCGCAATTTTATTTCTTTGGTATGACTGGCTACTATCGAACCCATTTTCAAGATCCATATCTCTTTTACTTTGCTTTGATAGAGTTTGGCTTTCCAGTTTTTGTCTTGGATCAGATCTTTTAGTACTTCTGATAATTTCTGATCGTTGTATTTTTTTAGCATTTATGTTTTTTGTTTGTATGCTGGTGTTATGGTTAGCTAGGCTCTATTCACCGCGGATGACACGGATGCCGCGGATTTTTTAGGTCGTGAGCGACGTTGACTTTATTCAGTTTGCGATTATTCACCATCACGATACACGACCTACTAAAATCCGTGTTATCAGCGTGGCTACGAAGTAGCTCCGTGTTGAATTATGTCTAAGAAGCCACCTTTCCATTCTTAACAATCAATTGCTTTACCTCCACCCCAAAAGGCCGTATCAATTCAATCAATCGATCCTCATCTGTATCCGTGAAAAAAATCTGTCCGAAATCTTTGCTAAACAACAATTGTAACAACTGCTGTACCCGATTGTTATCAAGTTTATCAAAAATATCATCCAATAGCAATAGGGGGCGACAGGTTTTCTGTGTTTTGACAATTTCGTACTGCGCTAGTTTTAAAGCCAGTATATACGACTTTAGCTGCCCTTGAGAGGCAAACTTCTTTAATGCTTGTTCTTGTATGGTAAAAACCAAATCATCTTTGTGGGTACCAACAGTCGTTCGTTGCAACAAGACATCTTTTTCGCGATTGGCTTTTAAAAGACTAGCCAACTCTTGTCCACCCTCCATATGAGAACGATACCTACAATCTACTTGTTCTTGTTCATTGGAGATTATTTGGTAATATTGTTTGAAAATCGGAAGAAACTCTATACAGAAAGCAGTTCTTCTGTCGTGAATGATTTTTGCCAATGGCGATAATTGTTCATCTAAAATATCTAATAAGGAAGGATTGACCAATCTACCTTCAAAGGATTTAAGGAGGGCATTTCGTTGGCGGAGCAGCCTGTTATAGGTCAATTCTGCTTGTAAATACTGACTATCTATTTGGGACAAACTATTATTTAAAAATCGCCGTCTTTCCTCACTGCCATCAAAAGCTAAGTCTGTGTCAAAGGGCGTTATCATAACAATGGGCAGCAAACCAATATGATCCGCTAATTTTTTATGTGGCACCCCATTTAACTCTATTTCTTTTTTCTTTTCTTTAGGCTGTATTTTGGCAACTACATTGATTAATTTCTCCTTTTTTTTAAAATGGCCATCTAAACGAAAAAAGTCTAATTTTTGCTGAACTAAAAGTCGATCAGGTATACTAAAATGACTCTTACACATGCATAAATAGTAAATTGCATCCAATAAATTAGTCTTTCCCATACCATTCAAACCCACAATACAGTTGACGGTAGGAGAGAAGTGGACGGTATCCGCTTCATAATTTTTAAATTGGGTGAGTTTAATGGATGATAGATGCAAAAGTTGTGTAGTTGTTAAGAAGAACAGAGAGCAGAGAAGTGAGAGCAGAGATAAATACGTTTTGATACTATAAGATATCGTTGCTTTAAATGGATTTATCTCTATTCTCTGTTCTCGCTTCTCTATTCTATTTAAAAAAAAAGCAATTTATCACTTTCTATGCGAGCATTCCTCATTTCTTTTCTTTTTCTATTATTTTCCTATTCAAATGGCTATGCCCAAGCAGACTTTACGCTTTTAACCTGGAATATCCGAGATTTTGGAAAAACGAAAGACGAGCTGGAAATAGCCCGTATGACAGACATTTTAAAAGATTTTGACATCTTAGCCATTCAAGAAGTAGTGGCTGGTTACGGTGGTAGTCAAGCAGTGGCTAAATTAGCGGCTTCCCTCAACCGTACAGGAGAACAATGGGATTATGCGGTGAGTGACCCAACGAAAAGTCCGAAATACATGACGGAACGCTATGCCTATTTATGGAAAAGAAATAAGGCAAAATTAATCGGTCGCCCTTGGTTGGAAAAGGCTTTACAAAAAGTCGTTTATAGAGAACCTTACATGGCTCGCTTTCTTATAGAAAATCGGGAAGTGGTCTTGATGAATTACCATGCCAGAAAACACGATGATCAACCAGAACAAGAGGTCAAGCAATTCAAAAATTTGTATTTTCAAAACTATATAGAAGTCCCTTTTATCATAGCAGGAGATTTTAATTTAAAGGATAAGCATACCGTGTTTTTTCCCTTAAAAAAGGCAGGGTTTGATTTTGTTCTAGAAAATGAACCCACCACTTTAAAACGCAAATGTGATACTAAGGGCAAAATGAGAAATCATCCCATTGATAATTTATTTTATGGTCCTGGCATCAATTGTCAAGAAGGTTTTGTGGTCAATCCGATTCGAGGTTGCTTTGATTTGGAAAGCGTTCGGGGATTATCGGATCATTTGCCTGTGGTGGCTCGATTTATTATTGATTAATGGTGATCTTTGGTACTTCCTAAAGTATTGCTTACATTGG
>CALJIY010000273.1 GCA_937973945.1 uncultured Saprospiraceae bacterium
TCATTTATTAATTTTCCCATTTACTCCTCCGCCAAAGGCCACGCCATTAATTCTGCTTCTGTAAATAACTCTTTTCGGTCCGCCGTTTGTGCGCGTAGGTCTGTTATTATCTCCGTTTTAAAATTAAACCATTCTGGTTTACTAGTAAAGCCATTTTTGATATAGGCAAGAATGTCATTTATTTTTTCGTCTGTTATATCCGGATTATGCTTCAGTCCAGGCATGACCGCTGCGCCTTCATAAATTTCTCCGTGAACGGTAATGGGACCTTGCAAACCATTGAGCATCACTAATGCTAAACGTTCAGGCGGACCATCCACGTACTCCGACTGATAAAGTGGTGGGGCTAAATTTTCTAAACCTTTTCCATCCATACCATGACAAGTTCCACAGTAGGTATTATATAGTAAGAAGCCTCTGGTTCTGTTATCTGTTTGATCATGTGTGCTCATGACCAATTCCTTTTTATTACCTTTTGTTTTGTTTGCCAGTGCTTTATTTAAAGCTTCTGCGATATAGCTTTCTGTTTTAGCAGCCTTTAATGTATTTAACGTAGCTTCTTCCTGACCTCCAATACTACTCATTAAGGCATCTGAAATTATTGGATCATCTGCATATTTTTCAATAAGAGTAGATTTCCATTTTTCTTTTGTTGGACTATTTATCTTTCCTAAAGAGTGAGCGACTTGCAAATGATGTTGGTGTTCAGCGGAGGCTATTGCTTTTTCAAAAATAGGTAATAAGCTTGCTTCATTTTCTTTAGTTAAGTGATTTTTTGCTAGAAGGATTACCTGTGGAAATATAATAGAATTTGTATTAGCAAGGCTATTTAGAAGAGCTGGTGTGAGTGCATTCATTCCCTCTAAAGTCCACAAGGCAGAGATTTGACCTAAGGGATTTGATTCCGCTTTTGCAATATCAATAATAGAATTTATTAAGGTTTTGTCATTGGCAAACACTAATTTTTTCTGAGCATTGATTCGTTGCCATGCATTTTTTGATTGTAATAACGGGACCCATTCAGCTAAAGATAAGTTACTTAAATCAGGACGAGTATTGGATTGATTGGAATGATCTGTTACTCTGTAAATTCGCCCCAATAAAGGTAATTGATCCATCCCTCTCTTTATAATCAATTCCTTTAAATAACTAGTCATGTAGGCTCTGTGCTGAATGATCGCTCTACGCATATCCACTATATACAAGGCCCCGTCTGGACCATTATTTAAATTGACAGGTCGAAAGGTTTCCTCATTAGACACTAGAAATTCACTGCCCTCACTAGTTGGTTTGGCAATTAGCTTATTTTGTTCTGTTTCTAAAGTATATCGCTTTACTAAATTTGCCTCCGGCCCGCAGACGAAAGCTTGGTTGTAATAAGCTTCTCGAAATTGATCGCCTCTATAAATTAAGGGACTGCATGCTGATGTAAACTTTGTCACCTTTCCTTCCTCATCATAAGCATTTTTTTCATATCCTCGATTTATCAAGGTGGCATGTATGGGATAAAAGCGTCGTGATTTAGATAAATTTTGACGTTCTAATTCCTTACTCTCAAAATATGGATTGTCATTTACTTGATTAGGTTGGACTAAATCTCCATAAATTGGATTACTATTGTCATTATAAAACAAACGTCCTTGATCGTCACTGGTTATCCCCCATTGACCTTTTGTAACCGCTGCTTCTATGTTCCATGCGCCATTTCGATATTGATAGCGCCGATCAGACTTTGCACTATAAATCCAATTATCAATATTGTATAAAAGCCCATTGGGAGCATGCTCTATATTGCCACCTAAAGCATACATGGAATCTACTAATTGTTTTTTTCCTGGTTGGTCATTTTCAATTGGTACCCACCATAAGTTTGGCGGTTCGGCATAGAGTAACCCATCATGTACCAATTCAATAGCCCGGGGTAAAACTAAGCCATCTAAAAAGACGATCTTTATATCCATTACCCCGTCCTTATCGGTATCTTCTAGTATGGAGATTTTGCCATCAGGTATGTCTTCTCCTTTTCCATCAACATCTCTCATATAGCCAGTCATCTCTAAAGTCCAGATTCTCCCTTTTTCATCGAATTCAATTTCGACTAAGGAATTTAGTAGGGGTTCAGATGCTACTGCTTCAATTTGAAACCCATCTTCAATGGTAAATTCACTGGTTAAGTCGACCTGCTTTTCTGGGGTGCAAGCAACGAAGAAAAAGGAGATGAAAAATAAGAAGTGTGATAATTGATTCATTATTATTTGTCCTTGATTAATATTGATTGGTAAGTCTAATATACACATTTAGAAGCATCCGATTTAATATAATAAGATTTAAAATTTTTGGCTTCTTTATCCATACAACCTTCTAGATTTAATAACTTAATATTTTTAAAGTCAATTGGATGGCTCTCTGCTTGTAAGGCGATATACCCGCTTTTTAATAATTGTCGATCTCTTTTTACATATTGTTCATAATCTTTGACATGGCCCGATTCCCAATTCAATGCGCTATCTTCTGCAATAAAGTATTTATCCAATTTTGGATGTTCATAGCTTAATACCGTATCGCCTTCTACGATATGTGTGATGGCAGAGTCCCCATAGATTAATGCTTCTACCTGTACCCATTGATCACCGTCATACGTTTTGGAAGTTGAGTTATAGCAATGATCTTCTATTTCTTTTCCGTCGATTTCGAATAGGGTGCCTGGCGTGCAGATATTAGCAGTCGTTCTGGGGCCTGTGCCTAAGCCTCCTAGTAATTGGATTTCTACAGAAACTGGAAAATGTTGTTCATCTCCTGCGCTGTCAGCAGATTGGGAATGAAACATGATCCCACTATTTCTTACATTCCAAGTTGCCCCTCCGGGAATTTGATCTCCTACAAAACGATAATCGAATTTTAATTTATAGTAGGAAAAAGGCTCTTTGTAATACATATGTCCATATTTATCATCAAACTGCTCATAGTCGTCATAGCTAATCCGGATCATATTATCTTCAATTTTGAAGGTATTTTTATAGTTATCATTTTTTGGTCTTCCAGCTAATCTAATATCCCAATCGTTTAAGTCTTTGCCATTAAATAATTGTTGCCATTCTTCTTTATCTGGATCATGTGTACTTATCTTTTTTAACCAATCTGCAAGGCGATCTGGCCAAGTAGAAAGATAATCTTTACCAACAGCTAAACTAAAACCATGACCACCTTCTGGATAGATATGCATTTCAGCTGGAATGTTTTTCTCTTTTAATGCTTGGTAAAAGACAATACTGTTTTCCACTGGCACCGCCATGTCATCACCTGCATGCATCAAAAAGGTAGGCGGCGTATGATTCCCAACATGTAATTCGTTAGAATAGAATCGAATTAAATCTTGACTGGCATCTTTCCCAAGTAAATAATCTCTAGAGCCCTTATGCATAAAATCTGCGGTGGTACTGATCACAGGATAAATCAATGCCATAAAATCTGGTCGACAGGACAGTTGATCGATGACATCACTTCCTCCTTGATCCTCCTCAAAATGAGTGCCTAAGGTAGCCGCTAAATGTCCACCAGCAGAAAAGCCCATGATGCCGATTTTGCCATCTTCAATATTCCAATCTTTCGCATGATGTCGAGCTAAACGAATAGCTCTTTTTGCATCCATTAAGGGCGATTGGTGGGGAACCATATTACTATTTACGGAAGGTAATCTGTTTTTTAAAACGATACCCGCAATACCTTTGGAGTTGAGCCATTTAGCGATGTCTGTACCTTCCCAATCATAGGCAAGGCCTACATATCCACCGCCTGGACATATAACGACTGCTTGTCCTGTACTACTATTTTTTGCGGGTAGATAGACTTCTATTGTGGGTTTTTCCACTAGTGTTATCCAATCAATCCCCCAATCGGTAGCAACTTGTTCTTTTTCATTATTAGCTTTATAATTGGGGATCTTATCTTCCCAAAGCGGAAGTTTAAAATCTTGCGCTTGTAGCAGCGTTGCGGATAGAAATAGGGCGATGAATAAATACTTCATAAGCTTATAATTTTTATGGACATTGGCATTATATTTCCACAAAAGCTAATATAGTTAATATTCTAACTTTTTAGGCTTGTTTTTAAATAAATAAACATTAATCTGAAAGAGTATT
>CALJIY010000274.1 GCA_937973945.1 uncultured Saprospiraceae bacterium
AAATAGTAGAATCACATTCATTGAAAATAATTTTAGTTTAAATAAGCCAAGTAATAAATTTAATTTTTTATATGGATAGATCTTTTCTTAAATCGGGTTATCTAAAAGTGAGTGTAGTGTTAGTAGTAGCCAGAGGCATGAAGCTAGATTGCATAATATTTTCATTGCGTTATAGAAAGTCACTATACCGAAAATTCGGCATGTAATTTTTTTATAAGCTCCAATGGAAGAAGAGCAAATCCAGCTATTAAATTATAAGTGAATATGTTTTATAGTTTGTGTACTATAGGTTATTAAATTCTAGATCCAAATCAACTTTAGATTAGAATTACTGCCTAAAAATAGAAGTGAGTTTAACTGTAGGAACATAGCAATACCACAGAAAAAATACATTTTCTATTGTTATTACTTAAAACAGTTTTTTTGATAGGATATAAAATTAACTACTGAAAACCTTAAGGAAAGGTTTTATTTATCAGTTTTGGGAGGTATTTCAAATAAAGATACTACAAAAGAATTTATATGAAATATAATTGCAATCTACATGTTTTACATGAAAGAATAAAGTATATCAAAGTATTTTTTGAAAAAAAGCAAAAAAATAAGTACCGCTTTTATTACTGCTATATTTTTTCAAAATCATCTATCTATTTATCAGTATAGTATATATAAAAAATAACAATAGATTGTAGTACGTCATCTTTATTCTTTTCTAAAATCTATCTGATTACTTTATTAAAAGCCTTCTGTAAGAACTTCTTTAAAGTAGGCTCCCTCTATTTAGTTTTGGTTTGGTTTGGTTGCTGTGCCATTCAAGCCAAAAACTAACCATTATTACAAGGGACTACAAAACTATAGCTCACCACTAATAAGACGATTTTATTATTCGATGGTAACTAAAATAGAATTCTGGGTGATTTTTAGTAGAAAAGTGAAAAAAATAGCGTCACAAATCTAATATCTTAATTTAAGGAAAGGTATTTGTATTTTCTAATTCCAGATAAAGCTTAAATACGTCCAAATTTAACACAAGTCAATAAGAGCCTTCTAAACTAGGTGTATTATTTTGTTTTTCAGCTTTATTTACATAAAAATATATAGAATTATTTTTTTTTATATATATTTAGTAAAAAAACAATCTCTCTTAAATTTTAATTTTGTGACATATATACTACATTTAATTCATTTTTAATGCTAAATTTATCATCACAAATTTAACATTTGCTTTAACTCCTAATTTCTACATTATCCTCGTATATGAAGAATTTGATCGAAATCTCTAAAATAGTAACTAAGAAGAAGGTCCGAAAAATAGAAATCTTCGACGATCATTCCCTTAAACACAAAAACAGTAAGTTCAATGAATTTTATGAAGCACTCTTAGCTAATAAATTCAAAAATGATAGAGATGCCGCTAATTTTTTATACTCGTGCAGTCCTACAGATGATAAGTATCGACAATTAAAATCTCGTTTTAGAAAAAGGTTATTAAATACACTCTTTTTTCTAGATGTCAATCTACCATCTACTTCTTCTTATGAGCGAGCCTATTTCTCATGTAACAAAGATTGGACCCTTGTAAAAATTCTTATCTCCAATAATGCTACTCATACAGCTTCTGCTTTGGCTCGTCAAATTTTGACCACTGCTCTTAAATACAAATTTGCAGATGTGATCGTCAATTGTTCGAGGATACTAAGACGGTATTCGGCAAATGAAGGGGATGAAAAAAATTATGAAGAATATGACCAGCATATAAAACAATTTCAAAATGTCTTAGATGCTGAAATTAGATCTGAAGAATTATACCAGCGGGTAATCATGAACTATTATAAGCCCCCTACTAAGAATCAAGATTTAAGGGAACGGATAGATACCTACTGTGACGCCTTAGTTGGTTTATCGGAGGTATATGATTCTCCTGTTGTCATCTACAATATGTATTTAGTCTGGGCTTTCCGATATGAGATGCTCCATGATTATCAAGCCATGTTAGAGGTGTGTAATAAAGCAGAAGAGTATATAGAAAAAAACCCTATCTTCTATCAAATGGAAAAGTTGGCAACTTTTCAATTGAAAAAAATGTCAGCCTATCTTCATTTAAGGGATTATAAAAATGGTAAGGTGAATGCAGAGAAGTGCCTAAAGTCTTTTCCTGCAGGGAGTGAGATCTGGTTTACCTTCATGGAGTATTACCTGTTATTGGCGATCCATACAGATAATTTCTTGAACGCCTTGGCTATCTACAATAGAGCAACTAGTAATACCAAATACAAAAAATTAACTGGACTCGAAAAAGAAAAATGGAATATTTACAATGTATACCTTAATTACATTGTAGAAAGTCAGAATACAGATAATGCAATCATGCAATCTCAAAAGAAAAATACATTCCGCTTATCTCGTTTCTTGAATGACCCGCTTTTATTTCCAAAAGATCAACGAATCTTTACGGTACTTCTAGTCATTGCTCAAATTTTATTTTTTATAGAAAAGAAAGGATATAATGCAGTGAGTGAAAGAATTGAACGCTTAAAGAATTATGCAAATCGTCAATTAAAAAAAGAGGTTTATTACAGAGTCATCCAATTTATTAGATTACTACAACAACTAGAAAAAGCTGATTATAAAGTTGAAAATTTATCTAATGTTGATAAATATTATGATCGGCTCGTAGAAACTTCATTTGCTTATAGAGGTTTGATTTCTGAATTAGAAGTGATTCCTTATGAAAAATTATGGAACTATATATTAAAGCGTTTGCAATAAACTTAGTTTAAAAAAAATGGTTGTAACAATGAAAGTTACAACCATTTTTTTTTAGCTACATTTACGAAAAAATCACCTATTCTTTTACTCGATATAATAATATGAGCCTATCTACTTATAAACAGTTACAGCATATCCCAGGTGATAAAGGGCTTCCCTTTATAGGAACCTTCATTCCGTTTGTTCGAAATGCAACCGCTTACTATACGAATCAGAGAAAAAAACATGGAGATGTATTCGTAAGCAATTCTATATTCGGAGCCAGCGTGGTGTTATGTGGTCCTGCTGCCAATAAATTTCTCTTAGTAGATCAAGCAAAATTCACAAGCAACAAAGAAGCCTGGGAAGTTTCTTTATCTGATCTATTCCCAAATGGATTAATGCTAATGGACGGCGCTCAACATAAATATCATCGAAGCATTATGTTAGATGCTTTTAAGAAAGCCCCCATGCAGGGATATTTAGAGATGATGCCTGAATTAATAGCGCACCTATTACGTCCATTACACGGTAAATCTAAGTTATTGTTGTTCCCTTTTTTCAAACAAGTTACTTTAAAAATTGCAGGAAACGTCTTTTTTGGAATCCCCCTTAAAGAAGACTTAAGTAAGGTGAATAAAGCAGTAACAGATATTGTGAATGCTTCTTTGGCCATCCCTGTGAATCTACCGTTTTCTAAATATGGAAAAGGAATTAAAGGTCGGCAGTTTCTTATAAAATATTTTAAGTCGATAATAGGCGAGCGTAGAACGAACCCTGGAAAAGATCTATTTAGCAAATTATGTCAAGCAAAAAATGAGGAGGGAGCTCAATTCACAGATCAAGAAATAATCGACCATTTGATTTTTATATTAATGGCTTCCCATGATACGACAGCCATTACGCTAACACTAATGAGTTACTTTTTAGCGAAACATCCCGAGTGGCAAGATAAAGTTAGAACAGAAATCAATACCGTCAATCTTCAATCTCCTTTTCAAGTAAAAGACTTGAGGCAATTAGAGAAATTAGGTTTAGTGATGAAGGAGACCCTTAGATTGCACCCGCCCCTAATCATGGTCGCTAGGAAATTAGAAAAAGACATGGTCATTAATGAGGTAAGGGTACCTAAAAACACGGCTGTTAATGCCGTTTTTCAAATGACCCATCTTGATAAAGATACTTGGACAAATCCAATGACATTTGATCCCGAACGATTTAATAAAGAGCGAAAGGAACAAACAAAATGTCCTTTTTCTTATGCGCCTTTTGGGGCTGGGCCACATCATTGTATTGGCTATGGATTTGCGGAAATGTCTGTCAAGGTGGTAATGATGGAATTATTAAAGCAATATAAATTATCTGTTCCTGAAGGGTATGAATGTGCCATTCGTGATGTGCCTTTGAAGCAACCAAAGGATGATCTGCCGATGTTTATTAGTCCTATCTGAGGTATTGAACACGGAGGCACAGAGCACACGGAGAGAGTTATGAGAATTTTTTCTCCGTGTACTCTGTGCCTCCGTGTTCTTCCCCGTCAACATCTAAGTTTCTCTATTTCACAGAAACGGATTATGCGCCCGCTCAAAGCCAATAGTTGTCGACTGCATATGTCCAGGATAGACCACCACATCATCTCCTAATGGAAAAAATTGCGTCTTAATACTATTAATCAATGTATCGAAATTGCCCCCTGGTAAATCCGTCCTACCTATACTGCTATGAAACAATACATCTCCTGCGATAATAAATTTGTCTTCCTCACAATAAAACGATAAACTAGCTGGGGAGTGGCCAGGTGTAAATAGACTTTTTAATTTGGTATTACCAAATTCAATAATATCCCCTTCTTCTATAAACTTCGTAATGGGTGGAGATGGCTTCATGGATAAGCCATATTGTGCAGCAGCTTTTTCAGACCAAGCCAAAACTGGCGCTTCATCTTTATGACTTTCTAATGGAAGCTTATACTTTTCTGAGATGAATTTATTCCCAAATACATGGTCTAGATGACAATGCGTATTTATCAATCGAACAGGCTTCAATTCGTTAGATTCTATATAATTGACTAATTCCTCCTCTTCTTGGACATTTGAACAACCGGGATCAAAAATGATGCATTCCTTCGTATCATCATATACGAGGTACATATTCTCTTGGAATGCATTAAATGTAAAAGTCACAACCTTTGCCATGTGTTAATTGTTTGATTCTTTGACAAATCCAGTGAAAACGATCAAATAAAAATCAAAATGCCTCCCATCCGCAAGCGGTTCGGGAGAAAACTCCCTCATCTTTGGTCGCTTTTGGTCCCCTCTTTATTTGAACACTGGATTTCTCAAAGAACGAATTGTTTTTATTTGCAAAAGTACGTTTTGAGGCGTCAAGATCAAGTATTTATTGATAGGTCTTTTCCAAAATGAGACAATACTACTAATTCCTAGAAAACATCATCGCTATTGACCCTGAAGCTACTTGTTTTTATTAAAAAAATAAATGATCTTTAGGGAAGCACGCATTGTTATAATTGAAATAGGTATTTTCAAAAGCAAGAAATTCTCCTTATGCGATATACTACCCTTATAGTTTGTCTTCTATTATCTGTTTCCCATCTAGTTGCACAACAAAGTCCAGAAATTTTATTTGGTAAAAATCGAGTTCAGTTTCACCAAGATTATGATGAGTGGATGATGTATGAAAGTCCCAATTTCATTACCTATTGGTATGGACAAGGTCGATATATTGGACAAGCAGCGGTACAGTTAGCAGAGTATGACTTTAGTGAAGTTCAAAACATTTTAGAACATCGCCTTAATACAAAAATCGAAATTATTGTTTATGCAGATATAACAGATTTAAAGCAAAGTAATATTGGTAGTGAAGATGCTTTTGAAAATACAACTGGACAAACTAAAATTGTCGGCAACAAGATATTCATTCATTTTGATGGTAATCACAATCATCTACGCAGAGATATCCGAGAGGGAATTGCTTCTGTCTATCTCAATGCAATGCTTTTTGGATCTAATCTTCAAGAAATAGTTCAGAATGCAGTTCTACTCAATTTGCCAAACTGGTTTAAACAAGGTTTAGTTTCTTTTATTGGAGAAGCATGGAGTACGGAAAAAGATAATCAACTACGAGATATTTTATTGAATGAGAAATATGAAAAATTTGAGGAGTTAGTAGAGGATTATCCAGAATTAGTTGGTCATGCTGTATGGCATTATATTAGTCAAAATTATGGTCAATCGACCGTTTCTAATTTACTATATCTTACGAGAATTAATAGAAGCATAGAAAGTGGTTTTTTATATGTCTTGGGTACGTCTTATGAAAACACCATACAAAATTGGCAAGAATACTACCTAAAGAGATACAAACAAGAAACGCAATCGATGCAAGCTTTGGATGAAAACAAAGTAGTACCTATTAAGAATAAACATAATGCTCCTTTAACACAATTGCAAATAAGTCCTAATGGACAATACATTGCCTATGCCATTAATGAGATAGGAAAGTATTCCATTTATATTCAAGATCTTCGATCGAATGAAAGAACGCTTGTAAA
>CALJIY010000275.1 GCA_937973945.1 uncultured Saprospiraceae bacterium
GCAGGCGCACTCAAACTATCCAACGGAACAGACATAGGTGGAAAATGAATTAAGAAAATATCATCATCCCCGCCTTCCCTAGAAGAAGTAAACACTCCATTTTGCTTCGCTTCATCTAAATAAATGGAAATATCATCAGCAGGGCTATTAATGGGCAAACCTAAATTAATAGGGGTAATCCAATTGCCTGCGGTATCTCGTTCCGTAACAAAAATATCAAACCCCCCGAAGCCAGGATGACTCTTAGAACAAAAATAGAGTTGACCATTTGGATGCATAAAAGGAAAACCTTCATGTCCTGATGTATTAATTACAGACCCTAGATTTTTGGCTTTTCCCCATCCTTTCTTACCTTTTTTTACCACGTAAATATCTGTCCCCCCTTTTCCTTTAGGTCGATCAGACACAAAAAATAATTCCTTTCCATCAGGAGAAATAGCAGGATGCATATAGTTGTATTCTTTCGCACAAAATTTTAGTGGGGCAGCTCCCTTCCATTTTTTGCCATCTGATGATTTCGCTTGGTATAGTTGAAGGCAGTAGGAGTCGTTTTTGTTTTGATGGTTACCGTTTCTAGAATAATACATCTCTGTTCCATCTGCTTTGAAGGTAGCCATGCCTGTATTTTTTCTAGCTACATTCATTTTTGGAACAAAAGGAAATGGGGCTCCATAGCTACCATCTTCCTGTTTTTTACTAGCATATAAGCGTAAATAATCTCTACCTGTCCAGCCAGATTTTTCATCAAGGAATTTAGCCTTTCCTTTTCGGTCAGAAGTGAATATGATATGATTTTTCCAAAAAACAGGAGCATTATCATCTACTTCTGAATTTTGAGAAAAGGGCTCAATCGTTATATTATCGAAATAGCTAGGGATCGTTTTACTGTCTTCACAAGCTTTGATATATTTTTGACTAGTTTCGTCTTCTGGATTTAGAATCAAGTATTCTTTAAACCAAACTATAGCTTCTTCATATTTTCCATTACTCATTAATGCCTCTGCATAATAAAAATAGGTAATATCTTGTGCTCGTTCATTTTGTACAATTTCAGCATAAAGCTTTTCTGCTTCTACCGTTTTGTTATTCATTTTATAGCAATAAGCTAATTTTGAGGCAACGGATGTGTTTGGTTTATCCGACAAGGCTTTTTGATATAAAGGAATAGCAGTCGCATACTTCTTTTCTTTAAAAAGCTGTTGCGCCTTTTTTAGCGGTCCCTTCTGTGCAAATAAAGAAGCACTGCAAAAAAGCAAGCAAAATGTAATGATAAGTGTCAGAATTCTCATATATTATGGCTTAATACTATTGTCGTATATCTAAGTTAATTATTGTTTGGAGGGAGCATAGATTCTTTTAGCGGAAGGATTTATGTATAATAATATTGAAAACTATTAAACTTTTCTTAATACCTGCAAAAACTGTGCAAAAAGGATGGGGGGATCGTTTCTTTTAGGTAATCATTTAGTCTAAAGACTGAGAAGTGAACGTTTTAGGTTCGCTTCTAGTTTTATTTAACAATAATTTAGTAACCAAAAAATATCAGTTATGAAAAGACGTATTCCATTAATACTTCTTTTTTCTTTATCTATTTTCATCGCTAACTTCGCTCAGGTCACGGAAGAATCTAAGAGTATGAAGATGGGCGATCATAATGCCTTGGTTATCAAGGTAGATAATGCAAGTAAGAAAACAGCGGAGAGCGTGTGGAAAGATATGATGAAGAAATATAGAGGTAAAACTAAAAAGAAGCGTAAAGAAACACAGATGACGACAGAAAAAGTACGTTTATCTGCTATTACAGGACAGGAATCTGGGACGCTCTATTCTCAAATAGAGGAAGAGGATGGTTCTATAGAATTATCCCTTTGGGTGCCTGGTGCTGAAGAATATTTATCTTCTTCAAGTAATATAGAAGCTTATCGTTCTGCGGAGAAGTTATTGGAAGATTATGCTTTAGAAGTACGAATAGCCGTGGTAGATGAAGAATTTAAAAGTAAAGAACGAATACTAGAGTCTCATCAAAAGGACCTAAAAAAATTAAAGAAAGATAACGAAGACTACCATAAGACGATCAAGAAATCCGAAAAAGCGATAGAGGATTCTGAGAAAGGCTTGGAGAAAAATGAAGAAAATCAAGAGCTGATTCAAGAACAATTAGATGCAGCAGAGGCTGTTTTTGTGGTAGCAAATGATACCCTCCGAACGATGATGAGAGAGGCGAGTTCTAAAGATGAGGAAAAGAGTATTAAGAAAATGATTAAATCGGAAGAAGGCAAAGTTAAGGATGTGGAAAAGGCTTTAAAGAAGGCTAAAAAGGAAGAAAAGAAATTGTATAAGACAATTGAAACTTCCAAAGACAATATCCACCAAGCCGAAGAGGATATAGCAAAGAATGAAAAGGACCAAGAGCGTAAAGAAGAGCAAATTGCTGAGCATCAAGGCATTGTGGATGAGGTAAAAGCTCGGTTGGATAAGTTGAAATCTTATCGTAAGTAAGGGCTTTATGGGTAAGAATTTTATCCTTAATTTTTACAAATAAAAACACCAACTAGGCATTCTTAGTTGGTGTTTTTTTTGCGACCAATAAAATGCACTTAATCTTAAAAATCCAGCATCTACGTCCTGTTGGTTATTCATCATTTTTAATTCATCATTGAGAACTTACATTTGAATTTGACACTTGCGTTTGAACTTTCTTACGGCGTACTCACCGCTACAGGAATTATTTTTCCGTTGTGAAAATGATGTCCATTCAAAGCAAACCAACTGATATAATTCGCCATTTCTTGACTGGTTAAAGGTGCTTTATAATCAGGAAATGCTTCTGCTAGCATCTCTGTTTGTACAGCACCTAAGGCCAAGCAATTCACTTTTATATTATCTTCTTTTAATTCTTCTGCTAAGCATTCTGTCATATTAATAACTGCAGCCTTACTTGCACTATAAGCAGATAATCCAGGGAATTTACTGCTCCCTTGCACGCCACCCATACTACTGATGTTTAAGATATGAGCGCCGTCTTTTTGCTTTAATTTAGGCAGTAGGGCTTTGATTAAATGTACGATACCAAAAACATTAACATCAAAAATATTTTTCCAATCTTCCATGCTCAATTCCTCAAATGACTTATTAATTAAAAGCCCTGCATTATTCACGAGCAGATCTATAGAATTAATCTCTGATAAAGCACTATACAAGTATACTTCATCGAAATTAGTTAAATCTAAGGGTAATATCTGAATGGTATTAGGTCCCACTTCTTTTGCTAAGGCTTTCATATTCTCTTCATTGCGAGAGAGCGCAATGATTTTATTTTTTGGATCTTTCGCTAGTATTTTTACTGTATCGTAGCCAATTCCTCTGCTTGCACCTGTAACTAGAATGTTCATATCTTATTTTGTTTTAGATTTATTTCTTATGTCTCTTTTAAAAAAAAGCCCTTCCTTCCATTTACAATTTTTACTTCAATTTTCTCTTGCTCTTCTAATACATCTAAATATCCTAAAAGCATAGACATAGCGGGCATGCTAACCCTGTTTTTATACATCGTATTTAAAATATCCATAAAATCATTAGTCCCTCCTTTTATCAATTCATAGCTTTCTTCAATACGGCTATGAATTCGATCTACTTGAGATTTTATAACTGCTCGATGATCCCCAAAAGGTTCGTAGTGACCTGGGAAAACAGTTTCGATATCAAGTGCTTCCATTTTTTTATAAGAAGTCAACATTTGAGAAAGTCCTCTATCCCTCACTTTAGGGTTGTCAATAGAGGCATCCATTACAGCCGTAGGCGTAATGCGAAGCAACATATCTGCTGCCAATAGCCACTTATGTTCTCGCTGATAAAAACAGGTTTGCATATTAGCATGACCGGGAGCATAGATGACTTCCCAATCGCCACCACCAAAATTAAGTTGCCCCTCCATCGGAAATACCTGTAGTCGCTCTTCGGGTATATTATCCCAGTGATTCTTAACATTCTTCATAAACGCTAGAATCATCTGCTTGAAATTCCCAGGTGTACCAGAAACGGTATCTGGTAACATTTCTCCCATTAATTGTATTCTTCTATCCCACATGGTTTCTTTATGAATGGCCCAAGGATAGCAATATTCATTCACCCATATGGTTGCATTGCTTTGAGCTGCAATTTTTCCAGCCATTCCCATATGATCTACATGTGCATGTGTAATAATCACTCGTTGAATATCTGCTACCTTTAATTGATACTTCGCTAGAGCGCTTGTTAGCGCTTCCCAAGAAGCAGGCGTTTTTTCTCCAGTGTCTATTAATGTTGGAACTGGATCTAGAAAGAGATAAGCATTTACAGTTTTCATTCCATAAATGGTGGGTAGTTCTATTCGTATAGGTGCTTTCATAGGCGCAAAAGTACATATTAGAAAGGAATTAATGCAAATGCAAACGATAAGTTAATTCGCTTAACAGTCCCTTAATAGGCATAGTATTATTAAGTAATTACTAGTAACTTAGTTGTTCTTGATGTTCTATAAAAAATATAGTCGGCTAATGAATCGAACCATTATCACTTTTATCGTTGTCTCTTTACTTGGTTTAATCACCATTCAGGTAGGCTTATTGAACATAGGTTTGCGAATGGAGAAGGAAAAATATACTAAAGAAATTGATGCTGTTTTATACAGCATAAAAAGTCATTTGTATACGGATACCGAGTTAAGCCAACAGATCGCTAAACTACAAATAGACCTAGATGAAAAAGGAATGTTGACAGCTGATTCTTTGCCAGAGCAAACCCTGCGGGCAATCGATACTTTATTGAAAGAGCAGTTGGCTAAGCGAGGTATTTCTGCTGACTTCTCCTTTGCCTTGACAGATACTAAAAATCAACTCCTCCTCACGAGTGGGGCCTTTAATGCAGAGACTTTCCCATTGCATCGACATACGGTGCGCTTTGGCTCTTTGGTCGAGGTCTTTTGTGGATGTAATATTTTACTGCATTTTAATCAAACCAACCTATACGCTTATCTATTTGGGCAACTAGCCTATTTACTCATCCCTTCTCTGCTCTTTCTGTTGATAATTGTGGGCGGGTTTAGTTTCCTTATTTATAACACCAATCGACAAAAGCGCTTACTCAACATTAAGAATGACTTTATTAACAATTTGACGCATGAGCTAAAGACCCCTGTTTTTTCTATATCCTTATTGACTAAAGTTTTTAGAGAACGACTCAAATTAAACCAAACAGATAAGCTAGAAGAATATATCGGTTTAATGGAAACAGAAAACCAAAAACTAAAAGGTCATATTGATAAGGTCTTAGAATTAGCTTCATTAGAAAATGGGAAATATAGCCTACAAAAAGAAGACTGTGATTTACATGGTCTTATTAATGAAGCCGTTAAAGAAGTGGCATTAAAAATTGATACCGCACAAGGGCATTTAGTAAAGAATTTTCAAGCTATAAAAGGACATCTCTTATTAGATCGAGTTCATTTTAAAAACGTTATCCAGAACCTTCTAGATAATGCGATTAAGTATAGTAATGGACAACCTAATATTGCGATCAGTACAAGTAATACTAAAGAAAAACTAGTCATTGCTGTTAGCGATAAGGGGATAGGTATTGCGCCGGAACATCACCGACATTTATTTGATAAATTTTATAGAGTGACCACTGGAAATCTACACAATATCAAAGGATTTGGTCTAGGCTTGAGTTATGTCAAATACATTGTAGAAGCTCATGGTGGAGCTATTCGGGTGCAGAGTAAAGAAGCGGAGGGAACTACCTTTATTATGGAATTTCCAGTAGCTTAAAATTATAGTTTAACCCTCCAAAACTAAATAACATGACAAAAATATTATTAGTAGAAGATGACAGCACCTTAGGGTATATCCTCAAAGAATACCTAGAGATGAAAGATTTTTCCGTCACTTGGATTAAAAATGGGGTGGAAGGATTGCAAGCACTAACACAATCTACTTTTGATTTATGTATTCTAGATGTTATGATGCCAGAGATGGATGGATTTACGATGGCCCAAGAAGCTAGGAAATTAGGCTATTCCATTCCTTTATTATTTTTGACGGCCAAATCTTTAAAAGTAGATGTATTAAAAGGCTTCAGTCTCGGTGCAGATGACTACATCATTAAACCAGTGGAAGAGGAAGAATTGGTAGCAAGAATTCACGCTATTCTAAAAAGAGCAACGAATACCAGTCAACAAGAAATAAGCCATTTTTCGATAGGAGACTATGAATTTGACAGCAGTAATCAAAAACTAAGCTATCAAGGAGAAGATAAATATTTGACAGAAAGAGAGTCTCAGGTATTAAAGCTACTATGCATTAATAAAGGCAATCTGCTATCTCGACAATATGTGCTCCAAGCAATCTGGGGAAAGAGCGATTATTTTAATAGAAGAAGTATGGATGTTTTTATTTCAAAATTGCGCAAGTATCTATCAAAAGATGAGCGGATTCAAATCATGAATGTACATGGAAGCGGATTTATTTTATCGGATACCGCATGACCGCAGAGCGGTCAAAATACGTTAGAAAATGTCCATGTTATTTCGACCACAGCGTGGTTGCAGGGCTACAATTTCCGAATAATATTAATCCCATCCCGAATCGGCAACAACACATTCTCAACTCGCTCATCCTTCAAGATCTTTTCATTAAAAGCATGAATAATTTGGGTATCCTTATCATGTTTAGTTAAAGTTACTTTCCCACTCCACAATACATTATCCACCAAAATCATTCCTCCAGAACGAACTTTGTCAATTACTAAATCGAAATGATCGGCATAAAAACGTTTACCTGCGTCTAGGAAAACCAAGTCAAAAGGCTTGGGTAAATGAGGAATTATATTTGCGGCATCTCCAATATGTAGCTCAATTTTATCTTGCATTTGAGCTTTATCAATGTATTTTCGAATCAAATATTCTAACTCTTCATTGATTTCCATTGTATACAACTTTCCACTTTCAGTTAGTCCACTCGCAAGACACAGCGTCGCATATCCTGTAAAAGTGCCAATCTCCACGGCAACAGTCGGTTGGACTAATTTGCTCAGTAGACTTAATAACTGTCCTTGTAAATGTCCACTCATCATCTGGGGAGCCAATGTTTTAAGATTGGTCTCTCGTTCTAGCTGATAAAGTAAGCTTGAATGAGGCGTCGTGAGTCGTTCACAATACTTTGTTAGATTCTTTAATGCAAAATTCATGGTACAAAAGTCTTAGGAATTTTAAAATTTCCCAATAGCAGAGGGTAGTATAATTGGATAGTATATTTTATATTTGAAGACTAAGTTGCTCAAACAAGAGATTAGGTAAACACATATTTTTAATAAAAAGGCAAATAAACAGTTCATGGAATTAAAGGTAAAGCAATTTTGGGATTGGTTTATTGATAATGAATATCAGTTTAGAGAGGTAACAGATACAAAGACTGTCGTCGAATTACTGAATAATCAGGTATTGGAATTTGGCATGTTTGCTTGGGAAATAGGTGTTGGCAAGCGAAAACCACACTCGTTTACCATTTCTCCAAATGGAGATAAAAAACGCTTATTCTTAAGTCGACAAATTTTCAAACAAGCTCCAGACTTACAGCATTGGGAATTTAATTATTGCAGACCTATTAAAAGGGATTGGGACTTCACTTTTGAGGTATTCAATAGCATGATGATTAAACAAGTATATGATGCTTCTAGATGGGAATTCGTGTTAGTAGAAGAAGATAAACAAAAGATCACCATTCTAATAAAAGCAACTAATATTGTAACGATTGATTTTGATGACCTTCCTTCTATAGGAGATATGGTGATTAATAATATCTTAGGTGAAGAACGCCGAATCAACGATGTGCATTCCATCCAATTTATAGATGAATTTCTACCAGAAGATGAGAAGTGGATTTTTCCTTTAGCGGATTTGCGAGAAGAATTTATTGCCTTTCATGAGGAGATTTTGGAGGGGTGAGCGTAATGATGAATGAGTAATGATGAATGCGAGATTCATCATTTCTTCTCATTTCTCATTCATCATTTTTTCCCATTCATTATCTTCCACACCAATTCCTTCGTTAGTGCTTTCCCTCTTGCCTTTTTTCTGATGGTATCAAAATCATATCGAAACGTACACCCTGTCTTCCAATCACTACAACCATAAGCGGTCTTTCCTTTAACGATCGTTCCTTTCTTACATTTTGGGCAAGTCAATACATCAGGAATTTTAGCTCCTTTTTTCTTGAAAGGTACTGCTTTCTTTCCTTCTGAAGGAATTAATATTAATTCATACTGGGCATTGAATTTTAGATGACCATTGATTTTTCTCTTACCTTCTTTGAAGCCTTTGAGTTGTATAGTAGCCCCTTGTTCTAATAAACGAATGAGTTGTGATTCTGAAATTTTCTTTTCCTGAAAAGCAAAGGGTAGGCGAAAGGTACAGCCTGTTTTATAGGCACTACATCCATAAGCCGTTTTCCCTTTTAATAACTGTCCACTCTTGCATTTTGGGCAGGCATGCCCTACGACACTCTTTTTCTCTTTAGGTTTTAGTTTCTTTACTGTAACAGGTTTTCTAGTAGCAGCAGCTTGTTGACTCACGATTCTTTTTGCATATTTTACTGCACGTACCTCATTCGTTAAATTGTGCACCATCGTTTTCATGTTGCCAATGAATTCTTGTGCAGAATAAGCACCACTCTCAATATCTCTTAACTGTTTTTCCCATTGTCCTGTTAGTTCTGGTGATTTTAATAATTCATTTTGAATAATATCAATCAATTGAGTGCCCATTTCGGTAGCTAAGATGAGCTTTCTTTTTCGCATCATGTATTTTCTGCGAAACAAGGTTTCGATAATGTTCGCACGAGTAGATGGACGACCTATTCCATTGCTTTTCATTAAGTCCCGCAATTCTTCATCATCTACCATTTTTCCAGCCGTTTCCATTGCTCGAAGCAGGGTGGCTTCGGTGTAGTGCTTTGGGGGCTTTGTCATTTTCTCTACTAGACTAGGTTTATGTGGGCCCGTCTCACCAGCGGTAAAAGCCGGTAGTATCTTTTCCTCATCTTTTTGAATCTGCTGAGGATTAGATGCTAGACTTGGTTTCTTTTTAGCTTTTGGAAAAACGACCCTCCATCCTGGATCAACAATTTCTTTACCCGTTGCCTTAAAAGGGATAGTATCTGCTTCCCCTAAGACCGTCGTATTATTTACAATACAATCAGGATGAAATGCAGCGATGAAGTGCCTAGCAATGGCATCGTATACATTTTGTTCATTGGCAGGTAGTACCTTTTGAAAACCTGTAGGAATAATCGCGTGGTGATCTGTTACCTTTTTATCGTTGAAAACTTTAGGGGATTTTCTGATTTTTTGACCTAATAAAGGTTGGGTGAATTGACTGTAATTTGTCAGTTTTCCTAAAATACCTGCTACCTTTGGATAGACATCATTCGGTAAGTAAGTAGTATCTACTCTAGGGTAGGTGACGATCTTTTGTTCATATAATTTTTGAACAATTTTTAGGGCTTGATCGGCGGTATAAGAGAATTTTCTATTGCAATAAACTTGTAAACTCGTCAAGTCAAATAATCGAGGTGGATGTTCTTTTCCTTTCTTCTTTTTAAAATCGGTAATGACAAAAGGCTTTCCCTCAACCCTTGCTAACAGCTTTTCACCATCCTCTTTTTTTAAAAACTTTCCTTTAGTATAATTAAAGGCAACATCTCGATATAAGGTTTGTAATTCCCAATAAGGACTAGGCACAAAGTCTTTAATTTCTTTATCTCGCTTGACCACTAATGCCAAGGTAGGTGTTTGTACTCGACCTACAGATAAGACTTGTTTATAACCGCCATACTTTAAAGTAAAAAGACGAGTGCCGTTCATCCCTAATATCCAATCCCCTATCGCCCTAGAAAAACCAGCATAGTAGAGATTATCATATTGGTTGGCATTTTTTAAATTTTTAAACCCATCGCGTATCGCTTCTGGGGTCAATGAAGAAATCCAGAGACGCAATACTTTACCTTTATATTTGGCAGCATTAATGACCCATCGTTGTATTAATTCTCCTTCCTGACCTGCATCTCCACAGTTGATAACGACCTCTGCTTTTTTAAATAATGTTTTTATTATGTTAAATTGCTTTTTTACGCCCTTATTACTTAATAATTTCGTCTCAAATTTGTCAGGTAGCATGGGCAGGGCATTCAAATCCCATCTTTTCCACGATTCTTGGTAATCATCGGGGTTTTTTAGATTGCAGAGATGCCCGAAGGTCCATGTAACGCAGTATCCATTTCCTTCAAAGTAGCCATCCTTTCTGGATTTGGCGCCTATTATATAGGCTATTTCTTTGGCAACACTGGGTTTTTCTGCTATGCAGACTTTCATAGATGTTTGTTAAAAGGTAACAAGGGGAAAAGCAAAATACTAACAATTCTTGAAAAAGGATAATTCTTACGTGTCGGACACCTTTGGAGGTGTCCGACACGTAGTTCAGCGAAATAGTTCATTAAGTCGTTCTTAAAAAAAGCATTGAAAAGAGCTACTTTTTGCTTTTTTTGTAATTTTAAGAAAATAATAAAACAACTATACCCTATTTTTTCGTTCTAGATAGTATAACAACTCATTTTAATACATCATGCGGCAATATTTTATTCTTCCAATACTACTTTTTTTAGCGTTCAGCAGCCATCAGGTAATGGCTCAAGATCAAGTAATTAGATTAAAAAATCCTTCTTTCGAAGATCCTCCACGAGCAGGTAAACCGCCTACGAGTTGGAACGACTGTGGATTTCCAGGAGAAACGCCTCCGGATATTCAACCAGGTGAATTTGGGGCCTCTAAGGCTGCTTATGATGGAAATACCTATATGGGCTTGGTAGTACGAGATAACGATAGTTGGGAAAGGGTGAGTCAGCGTTTATCAAAGCCGATCCAAGCTGATCAATGTTATTCTTTCAGCATCTTTTTGGCTAGGTCGAATATTTATTTGAGTGCCAGTCAATTGACCAACAATTTGGTTCAATATGCCACTCCTTGTGTATTGAGAATATGGGGCGGAGATGATCGTTGCTCTAAAAACGAGCGATTAGCAGAATCTGAACTAGTCACTTCTAACGATTGGGAACAGTTTGATTTTAAATTTGAACCGACTCAGACGCATACCTATATTTTATTTGAGGTCTTTTATAAGACCCCAACCTTATTTCCTTATAATGGAAATATCTTATTGGATAATGCTTCTCCTATTACCCCTATCTCTTGTGATGAGGAAGTAATGGCTGTAAAAGCCCCTGAAGTAGACTTTGTCGTTCCAGAAAATACGATGAAAGTAGATGATGCAGGCATAACGGTACAAGCACAAATCAAGCAAGTCTCTCCTGATATTAACATTACTTTCACTGTTAATGGGAAGGCGAATACCAAGTTTGATTTTAACCCTAATACAGGGGTTTTTCAAGCAGATTTGAGGAAATTTAAAGTAGGAAAAAATACTTTAGTTTTGAAAGCGACGAATCAAGGGGGAGTGTCAGAGGATCGAGCAACGCTTATTTATGAACTGCCAAAACCTGCTGTGGCAGATGTTGCTGTAGTGCCGCCACCACCTGCTTATGATAAGCCTGCGCCTCCAAAGGAAACGCCTACTAAACCAGTTGTAAAAGAAGATAAGAAGATTGAGGGAATGTCTAGAAAGGACATGAAAACGGGGCAAACAATTAAGCTGAGCAAATTATACTTTGGTATTAACCAATCTACTATTGGCGCAAACTCTTATGGTGCGCTAAATGAAATTTATGACTTCTTAAGATATAACGAAGATGTAGTTATTGAGATCGGCGGACATACGAATGGTAATTGTGATGACGAATACTGCGATGAATTATCTAAAACTCGTGCTAAAGCAGTAGCGGATTATCTAGTTAAAAAAGGCATTGCAGGAGAGCGATTAGAATATAAAGGATATGGTAAGCGCAATCCAATTTCTTCTAACAAAACTGCCGTTGGCCGTAAGAAAAATCAACGGGTAGAAATTAAGATCCTTAGTATGAACGGGTAAATAAATGATGAATGATGAATGAGAAATGGTGAATCACTTATTTCTCATTCATCATTTTTCATTCATCATTTAAAAAATGAACTATTCGATAAAAAAAATTCAAGAGATTGTAAAAGGGAATTTTTTAAATATACCATCAGAAGACCAACCAATAGAACGCCTACTTTTTGATTCTCGCCATTTAGTTTTTGCCAACCGTACTTTATTTTTTGCTTTTACTGGAGATCGCCAAGATGGCCATCATTTTATTGGGGAGCTCTACCAACAAGGAGTTAGAAATTTTATAGTCACCAAAACCAATATTGGAGAGGCTTTTCCACAGGCCAATTTTATTCTAGTAAAGGACAGTATCAAAGCTTTACAAAAATTAGCAACTTACCATCGACGACAGTTTGATATACCTATCATTGGTATCACGGGAAGTAATGGAAAAACGATTATTAAGGAATGGTTATTTCAGTTGCTACACCATGATTATCAAGTAGTCAAAAACCCAGGAAGTTATAATTCTCAAATTGGTGTTCCTTTATCTATTTGGTTGATGGAGGCCAGGCATAATCTAGGCCTTTTTGAAGCGGGAATTTCTCGTTCCAAAGAAATGAAAAAGCTAGCCCCTATTATTGATTGTACGATCGGTGTTTTTACGAATATAGGCACAGCTCATAGCGAAGGTTTCTCTTCTCAAAAGAAAAAAATCAAAGAAAAACTAAAGCTTTTTAAAAATACGTCAACCATTATTTATTGTAGAGATCATGATCTAGTAGATGATCAAATACAAGGACTTCCGAAGAAAAAATACTTTACATGGGCCCATCATAAAAAAGCAGACTTACAAATAGTATCCATTGAAACTAGCAACAAGGAAGCTACTGTTCGAGCCATCTTTAAAAAGAAAGCTTGCTTGTTTCTACTTCCTTTCATAGATAAGGCTTCTATTGAAAATGGCCTCCATTGTTGCACCCTGCTCTTGTATCTTGGTTTTTCTCCTGCTCAAATAAAATCCAAAATTGCCGAACTCGCATCTGTTCCGATGCGCTTAGAAGTTAAAGAAGGGATTCATGGGAGTACTTTAATTAATGATAGCTACAACTCTGATTTAACTTCTATTGAATATGCTTTGAATTTTGTAGCTAAGCGGGATGATACAAAGCGATTTATTTTGATCTTATCCGATATACTACAGAGTGGAGAATCGTCTAAGAAGCTGTACCAAAAGGTAGCGCAACTATTACTCGCTAAAGAAGTCGATCAACTAATAGCGATAGGTCAAGATATTAAAAGAATCAACAATTTATTACCCCCCTCTTTTCAAGTGAAACATTATAAGGATACCTCGACTTTTCTAGAACAGATGGTCGCCAAAGATTTTTACAATGCAAAAGTATTGTTGAAGGGAGCACGAATATTTCAATTTGAGCGAATACTAAGAAAATTTGAAGAAAAAGCGCATAAAACAGTATTAGAAGTCAATTTGAGTGCCATTGCTCATAATTTGAAAGTATATGGGCAGTTTCTTCAACAGAATACCCAACTAATAGCCATGGTAAAAGCTTCTGCTTATGGGAGTGGAAGTATAGAAGTAGCAAAACTTTTAGCTTTCTATAAAGTAGATTATTTAGCCGTGGCCTATGCCGATGAAGGGGTCGAATTGCGAAAAGCAGGTATTCAGCTGCCTATTTTAGTTTTGAATCCAGAGGAAGCTAGTTTTGATGACCTAGTAGCTTTTGATTTGGAACCTGAAATTTATAGCATTTCCTTATTGCTACAGTTTATAAATTTTGTTGACGCCACTAAAGAACACCTGATTCATTTGAATCTGGATACAGGTATGCATCGCTTAGGATTTGAAGAACAAGACATCAGTGTATTGGTTGATTTATTGACGACTCATCCTAACATTATTGTTAAAAGTATTTTTTCCCATTTAGCAGCAAGTGATATGGAGATACACGATGCTTTTACTGATGAACAAGTAGTCGTATTCAATAGACTTTCTGAGCAGATTACTAGTTCGCTCTCTTATCAGCCATTGCGACATATTTTGAATTCAAGTGGGATTGTTCGTTTTCCACAATACCAATTTGATATGGTGCGTTTGGGAATAGGTTTATATGGAATAGATGGAGGGCAACAAATTCAAGCTAAATTAAAAGTAGTAAACACCCTAAAAGCTACTATTTCCCAAATTAAAGAGCTTACTAAAAACGACACCATAGGTTATAGTCGAAGTGGAAAAATTTACCAGTACAAGAAAATAGCGACGATCACGATTGGTTATGCAGATGGATTATCTAGAAAAGCGGGCAACGGAAACTATCATGTTGTCGTAAACAATCAACGCGCACCCATCATCGGAAATGTATGTATGGATATGTGTATGGTTGATATTACTAAGATACCAAGCGCAAAAGTGGGTGATGAGGTGATCGTTTTTGGAGAAAATCCACCTGTGGAACGTTTAGCGGATTGTCTAGAAACGATTCCTTACGAGGTATTCACGAGTGTTTCTAATAGAGTCAAGCGGATTTATTATAGAGAATAGAGAGCAGAGGACCGAGAACCGAGACAGGTTTCGTTTGAAAAATGATGAAATTTCATAGTTTTTTAAACGAAACCTGTCTTTGTCCTATATTCTAAAAATGTCCAGTAAGTAGTGCGCAAAAGCCTTGAGTTATGCTATGCTAGTGCCCTATTTCAAGAGATTTGTTGAAGAACTAGACCTTTAATTGTTAACATTCCCTTAAAGTCTCCTCATATAAAGCAAACTATATAAACTTCACACGCTTATTTTTCCTAATTTTGCGTTTTTACAGGGGAAACTAAACTATTTAATTCATTTACAATATTACTTATTAAGCTTTTCAGTATAGAGAAGTTAGAATAGACATCAAATGACAAAGCAGATTATTATAGCCTTTTTAGGTATTTGTTTGAGCACTGCTCTTTTTGGCCAAAAAGACGATCCTGTATTATTCTCCGTGGCAGGTAAGTCGGTACATGCCTCAGAGTTCATGTACATTTATACGAAGACGAATAGAGACAAGGCAGATTTTTCTAAAGCTTCTCTTGAAGAGTATCTAGATTTATATACCAAGTTTAAATTAAAAGTGCAGCGAGCACGAGATTTGAAATTGGATACGATTCCAACTTTAAAACAAGAGTTGGAAGGTTATAGACAGCAATTGGCAGATTCTTATTTGCTAGATAAAGCGGTTACAGATAAATTAATCAAAGAAGCTTATGACCGCTCTAAACAAGATTTGAGTATTAGCCATATTATGGTGGGCTTAAGGAAAAACGCAACATCTAGAGATACCTTATTGGCTTATAAGAAGATTATGTCTGCAAAAGCAAAATTGGATGGTGGGACAGATTTTGTAGAAGTTGCTAACGAATTTTCCGATGATAAGACGGTTAAAAAGAATAATGGCAATATAGGTTACTTTACTTCTCCGTTTCCAAATGGGTTTTATGCTTTTGAAACGGCAGCCTATCAATTAGAGAAAGGAGCTTACTCTAATCCTGTACGTACTCCACTAGGATACCATATTATTAAAGTAGATGATATTCGGTCGGCTAGAGGGGAAATAGAAGTAGCGCATATTTTAATTAGAAAAGATACGCCTGAAGCAGAAAAGGTAATTAACAATATTCATAAGGAATTGTTAGCGGGCGGTAATTTTGAAGATACAGCGATTACCAATTCTCAAGATACAAAGACCGCTGCTAATAAAGGCTATGTTGGTTTTTTTGGTATTAGTACCTATGAAAAAGTTTTTGAAGACGCAGCTTTTAGTATTGCTAAAGATGGGGATATTTCAGCACCCTTCTTGTCGCAAGCTGGATGGCACGTTATTAAGAGAATTAGTAAAAAGCCAGTACCTGAATACGAGAAAGCAAAGCCTCGACTGAAAACTAAAATACAAAAAGACAGCCGTTTTGAAATCGCTAAGAAAGAAATTGTAGAGCAAATCAAAGAGGAAAACAACTTTGTTGAAAATATAGAACCTGTTAAAAAATTTGCTGGTACATTGGGCAAAGACTTCAATACTTTTAGTTGGAAAGCGCCAATGGATAAATCTTCAGAAAAGATTTTTTCATTAGGGAATACGAATTATACGCTAGGTGATTTTACAGACTATTTAGGAACAGCCTCTCGACAAAGAATGAAATACGCTAGTACGCTTCCAAGTGAAGTAGCGAAGAAATTGTATGAGACGTATGTCATTGAAACTTGCCTAAAGTATGAAGAAAGAAATTTAGAAAAAAAATATCCTGATTTTAAAGCTTTAATGAGAGAGTATAGAGAGGGGATTTTATTATTTGAAATTACGAAACAAGAAGTCTGGGATAAAGCATCACAAGACACCACTGGTTTGGCTAATTTTTATAACAAAAATAAAAACAAGTATAAGTGGAAAGAACGTGCGATGATTACTCAGTATAGTACGAAAGACTATAACAATGCTGGTAAAATCCAGAAAGCGCTTCAAAAAAGTACCTCTCAAGAAGTGTTACAGAAATTTAATAAAGAAAAAAATATAGTTAGTGTCAAAGAATTGACGCTTGAAAGAGGAAGAGATGAAAACTTAGATGCTATAGAATGGAAAGCTGGAAATGTATCTCAAGTAATTCTAGATAAAGCGACAAAAAGTGCTATCTTCTTTAAAATTGAAAAAATACTTCCTGCGGGAGATAAAAAATTAGAAGATGCTAGAGGATATGTAGTAGCAGACTATCAAGATTTCTTAGAAAAACAATGGATCGAAGAACTGAAGCAGGCTTACGATGTGAAGATCAATAAGAAGACATTTAAGAATTTGACTAAGAGAAAGAAATAGACCTTTTTTTAGAGCAGAGAGCAAAGAGTAGAGAACAGAGACGTATTTCGTTTAAAAGACAAAGATATTTCGTTGTTTTTTAAACGAAATACGTCTATGCTCTTACTTCTAAAAAAAGAATAATTTAATAATAAAAGACGACTGACTTACGTCGTCTTTACGACTACACAAACACATGCCAAACATTCCCAAAGTTTGGATTTTTTTAATCTCCCTCTTCTTAGTAACTTGTGCTGTTTTTGAAGAAGAAACGGCTGTTGAAGAAGAAGTTCCTCTAGCGGAAGCCCATAATCAACGGCTATACCTATCTGAACTAGATGGAATGATTCCTGCGGACGCAAGTACGGCGGATAGCATCACTTTTATCAAATTATATGTGGAACGTTGGATTCGGAAAAGCTTATTGATGCATGAGGCTGAAAAAAATATCCCAAAGGATTTAAATATAGACAAGTTGGTAAGGGATTATCGGTCTTCATTGATCAGATATAACTATGAGCAACAGTTGGTGAAAGAGAAGATGGATTCTGTGATTACTAAGCAAGAGTTGAGTGAATTTTACGAGAAGAATAGAGAGCAGTATCAATTAGAAACCCCCATTATTAGATGTAATTTTATCAAAGTGCCACAGTCTGCTCCAGATTTAAAAAAATTAAAGAATTTGTGGCAAAGTGATTCTATAGCTGATAGAGATACTTTATTGGCGTACTGTAATATTTTTGCAGAGGAATTCTTACTAACAGATAGCATTTGGTATAAAGTAGAAGATATTGCCACTCGTTTACCAGCAGGAACGATAAGTAGCGAAAACATAAGTAATCGAAAAGAAATATCTTTGGACGATAATGACTACTTATATTTATTTAAAATTTTTGAAATTATTAATCGAAAAGAAATTGCTCCACTAGCCTTTATTGAGGATCAAGCTTCTAAAGTTATTTTGCACAGGCGAAAAATAAAATTGTTAGAAGAACATAACGAGGAGTTGTATAATTTAGAAATGGAAGGAGAAACAGTTAAAGTGTTTCCATTTTCATTAAAGTCAGCTAAACAGTGATATCATCCTTAAGGAATGAAAAATAAATAATAAAACATGAAAAAACTAATCCTCTCTTTTGCTTTGTTTGTCGTGGCATTTTGTAGTGTACAAGCACAAAGAGTATTGATTGATAAAGTGATTGCGAAAGTTGGCGGGGAGTTAGTCTTGCTTTCTGAAGTAGAAGAACAATTTTCCTATGCTTCCGAACAAAGAGGAGGACTTGAACCAGAAATGAGATGCCAAATTTTAGAGCAAATCATGGTGCAAAAATTATTAGTGAACCAAGCAAAGCTAGATAGTGTAGAAGTAAGTGACGAAGAGGTAGCCACACAGTTAGACGCACGTTTCGAAAGAATTTTGCAAATGATGGGTGGAGACACTAAACAGTTTGAGGATTTCTATGGCCAAACGATTCCTGAAGCAAGAGAAGGCATGCGGTCAGAATTGAAAAACCAATTATTAACAGATCGGATGCGTTCTCAAGTAATGGGTAGTATTGTGGTGACGCCTTCAGAAGTGAAAGCGTTTTTTGCGCGTATTCCAGTTGATAGTTTACCTTATTTTAATTCAGAAGTGGAAGTGCGAGAAATCGTCATGAAGCCAGAGGTGAATCCAGAAGAGGAAATGAGAGCTAAAAATCAGTTAGAAGAGATCAAGCAAAGAATAGAAGCGGGAGAAGATTTTGCGGAATTAGCGATTACTTATTCTGATGATCCTGGATCTGGTCGAAATGGTGGAGATTTAGGAATGACCAAAAGAGGTAGTTTTGTTCCTGAGTTTGAAGCTGCGGCGTATAGCTTAGAAAACGGTGGGATTTCAGAAGTGATTCGATCGGAATTTGGCTATCACCTTATTCAATTGATAGAACGAAGAGGAAATTCCATTCATGCTCGCCATATTCTAATTAAACCAGAGATTACTTATGCTGATATGGATAGAACAAAGGCAAAATTAGATAGTATAGTAAATGCTATTAATGCAGATTCTTTGCCTTTTTCTTATGCCGTAAAGTTGTACTCTAATGATAAAGTACAGAGTTACAATAACGCGGGTTTATTGACTAATCCTAAGACAGGTAATACTTTTTTCGAGATTGGAGACTTAGATACAGATATTTTCTTTATGGTTGAGCCAATGAAAGTAGGAGAGGTCTCTGCAGCGGCACAATTTACAGATCAACGAGGGGAAGAGATGTTTAGAGCTGTATTATTACAATCTAGAACCGACCCTCATAAAGCTAGTTTGGAACAAGATTATTCTAAAATTCAGATGGCTGCTATTAATGAAAAGAAAGGACTATATTTATCTAGTTGGGTGAAGGATAAGGTTAATTCTACATTTGTTAATGTCGTTTCTGATTATGACACTTGTCCCAATTTAAATCATTGGAAAAAGGAAGTAGTGGTTAGTGAATAATGATTGTATAAGCACTCTTGGTGCTGACATAATTCGAAAAGCGGTTAATTATCTTGTCCGAAGAGGTATAAAAGAACCTCTAAATAAATAAAATAAAAAAGCCTAGAAGAAAAATTCTTCTAGGCTTTTTTATTTCCCAGTTTGATTGATTTACAAGCCTGCTTTAGCAGAAATCTCCAACATCCGATCAATACTAGCTCTTCCTTCTTTAATCACCCATTCTGGTAAATTGATCTCCGGTAATTCGTGCTTCATACACACATATAATTTCTCCAACGTATTACGCTTCATATGTGGACAGTCATTACAAGCACACTTATTATTTGGTGGAGCAGGAATAAAAGTCTTTCTTGGAGAAGCTTTTATCATTTGATGTAGAATACCTGATTCCGTTGCCACGATAAATTCTTCTGCAGGATCTTCTTGAGTATATTTTAATAGCCCACTTGTAGAGCCAATATAATCTGCAGTCTCTAAAATATGCGGCTCACATTCTGGATGGGCAATGAATTTTGCATCAGGATGACGTAAGCGTAATTTAGTGATTTTTTCATGAGAGAAAATCTCGTGCACCATACAAGAGCCATTCCATAAGATCATATTTTCTCTACCAGTCTGCTTCTGTAAATACTTACCTAAGTTAATATCTGGTGCAAAAATAATTGGCTGGTCTTCTGGTATACTGTTGATTACATGTACGGCATTAGTAGAAGTACAGCAAATATCTGTTAAGGTTTTTAATTCTGCGGTACAGTTGATATAACTTACCACCGTATGATCTGGGTATTTCTCTTTAAATTTTCTAAACAAGTGTGGAGGACAAGAATCCGATAAAGAACAACCAGCCTTTAAATCTGGTAGTAATACTTTTTTGCTTGGAGATAGCATTTTAGCAGTTTCTGCCATAAAATGCACTCCTGCAAACACAATGATATCTGCGTCTGTATTGGCAGCCATTTGAGATAATCCTAAACTATCTCCTACATAGTCTGCAATATCTTGAATTTCTGCTTCTTGGTAATAGTGAGCTAAAATAATGGCATTTCTTTCCTTTTTTAGCTTATTAATCTCCTCATATAAGTCAAGTGTTGGATCAACTTCTAGATCTAGAAATCCAACTTTATTTAGATCTCTTTCTGCAATGGCGATTGAACTCATTTTAGTAGGTTTATTATTAGTAAGTACTTTTTCTAAAAATCAGACTTTTTTAGCTAAGTATCAAGTTATTACTAGTTTAGAAACATAAACTATGCACTTTTTAGACGCTGGAATTTATCTAAAGTTACTAACAAATTAGTGCCAGAATGTTCTTTCGTCCTTCCTAAAATGAATGTAGGAATAAAATAAAAGAGGAGCAAAGAACTATTGTTCTCGCCCCTCTATGTTTAAGTGATACTTAAACGGTTTTGGATCTTGATTAATATTGCTAATTAATTTGTTTTTTTAATGGCTTATGCTTGTTAAGTAACGACAAAACAATAACTTGAACATCTAGGACGGAATTTAAGCATCCCATCCGCTTTGCGGTTCATTCGCTTGAATGTCTTTGGACATTCACCCTACGGGTTCGCTCTTTCATCCTCATTTTTCCTTAAAAAATACTTCCGTAGC
>CALJIY010000276.1 GCA_937973945.1 uncultured Saprospiraceae bacterium
TTAAGTAATCGACTAAAAATAGAAATACCTAAAGAACGAAGAAAAGGCAATGGCGATTTTCTAGAATTAAAAGGAGCCACTGGAAATAATTTACAATCGGTCAATCTGAAAATACCACTAGGCACTTTTACTTGCGTAACAGGCGTATCTGGAAGTGGAAAATCTACCTTGATTAATGAGACGCTTTATCCAATTTTACGGCAACATTTTTATAAAAGTAAAAAACGCCCACTCGCCTATGAGTCAATAAAAGGCTTAGAGCATTTAGATAAAGTCATCGAAATAGATCAATCGCCTATTGGTCGAACGCCACGCTCTAATCCAGCTACTTATACAGGCGTATTTACAGCCATCAGACATTTATTTACCAATTTGCCAGAAGCAAAAATTAGAGGCTATAAACCTGGTCGATTCTCTTTTAATGTGATTGGGGGACGATGTGAAACTTGTCAGGGAGGTGGTAAGCGCGTCATTGAAATGAATTTCTTACCAGATGTACAAGTGGAGTGTGAAACGTGTATGGGGAGGCGATATAATAGAGAAACCTTAGAAATTATCTTTAAAGGAAAATCCATTAGTGATGTGTTGGATATGACGGTAGATGAGGCGGTGGTCTTCTTTGAAAATATTCCAAAAATTTCTCGAAAGATGAAAACACTCGAGTCCGTAGGTTTAGGATATATTACCTTAGGACAACAAGCAACGACCTTATCAGGAGGGGAGGCGCAACGGGTAAAACTAGCAGAAGAACTGTCCAAACGTGCTACTGGTCAAACGATGTATATCCTAGATGAACCTACTACTGGATTGCATTTTAGAGATATTCAACACTTATTGAATGTATTAAATAAATTAGTCGATAAAGGAAATACGATTGTGGTCATAGAGCATAATATGGACATTATAAAAATTGCGGATCATATTATTGATATAGGCCCTGAAGGAGGGAGTGGGGGTGGAACAGTTGTTGGTACAGGGACGCCTGAGCAAATCGCAAAGCTTAAGAAAAGCCATACTGGGCGATTTTTGAAGGAAGAGTTGAAGTGAGATAAGAGTATTATTTCTAAATGAGCTCAGAAATGAAATTATTAACCACGAATTCACTAATATTAATACACTTCAAAAATTAGTGAATTCGTGATTTCTTTTTGCTGTTTAAAGCTATCGCTTTTTCCCCCGAAATATCCGAGTGATCCAAAGAATGATAATGGCTCCAAGCGTTGCCGATACAATCATTCCCACAATATTTTCAGGAAGACTGACGCCAAACGTATCTGATACAATTTTCACGATACCTGAACCAGGAGACATATTGAGTTGCTGAAAGATATACCCACCAATGACTGCTCCCGCAATACCTAAGATGGAATTAATAACAAAGCCAAAAGAATCTCCAGACATAATACGAGCAGCTAAAGCCCCAGAAATAGAGCCGACCACTACCATAACAAGAATGTTAGCAATATCAGGATTATTAAAATTATCAAGAATACCCATTGTAAATATTTGTTTTCTAAGTAACGACGAAAGAGTAAATATTGTATTTAGGCGAGGTTATTTTGTTCTTAGTTTTTCTTTGAAAGAAGGAGTATTGTTGATACTATGACTGATTTCAAAGGAAAAATAAGGGCAAAAGAAGTCGTATAAATGCAGTAGTTATTCTTTTGTCGTTATTAAGTGACGAGATTTAAATAGAAGGACTGTTAAGCACTTGCATGCCTGTATATACAGTAGCAGTTTGAATAGTATAGGGCAAATTTAATAAATCCGACTATCAGATGGGGAAAACTAGCTGGGGAAAACTTTTTTAATTAAAATAAAATATTTTTTAATATACAAATATTTTAAAGAAATAGAACATTAAAATGTTGATAAATAGAATAAAATATATTTTATAAAAAATAAAGTATGCTTAAATTGCGCAAAAATATATCCATCAAAACGAAACTTTTTTTTAAAATGTATGGTGAGTTGGTGAAATATTTATACCTTAGCAGCAGATTTACGACATGATGATCCATAAAAATATCCTTTCCCTTTAAGAACATTTCTTTTCAACAACTTCGACATTAAAAAAAATTCATGCCTTAGCAGCAGTGCTATATATGGTACGAATTTGCACACCATTTAGGATTACCTAGCTTATCTATGATTTCGTCAGTAATGACTATTTTTTTATAGGCACGACTAACTTAAAGATTTAATTTTTTAAGTAAGGCCATCCTAAACGCTGACATGATGGATACTTTATGTTTTGCCATCAGCAGCATAACCGATTTAAGGACATCTTCGTACCTCAACGAGAGTTACAAACTCTTGCACTAAGTTACACTATGAAATGCAAGTTCTCCTCGTTGGGGTATTTTTCCCGACCCCTATTTTGATGCTTATTATCTGGTCCTTTGCTGCATTCGCTTATTAAATTCCACTCGCTTTACACTTTTATCTTCCTTCATTAAGGCTAACATTTTTTTAGAATCTATTGCGGCTACGTCAAAGGTAAACAAGTACATATTGGCTAACTTTGAAATAGGTTTCTTTAGCTGCATACCATATTCTTTATATTGAAGTGCCCATTCAGTAGCTTCTTTTGTATCTTCAATTTGTATAATTAGCTCATTATCAATAATAACATCGGGCAAAACCTCTCGTTTGCGCTTATCAGATCCTTTTCTTGGAGCAACCCAACCTTGTTCTATTACAAAACCCATCATTTGCTTATCAAATTTTTTCAGTCGTTCTGGTTGTCTCGCCCTCCATTGTATTGTTTTATTTTTTCCTTCTCCATAGAGATGTACCGTAGTCGTTGGTAAATCTTGAATACGCATACCGTAAGATTTCTCCGCCGTCCAAATATCCGCCTGATCACATTGCTCCGTCAATGTAGCTAATTGTGCAGGCGTCAATTGCATAACGAGGGTATCTTCGACTATAGTAAAGCGTTTTCCTTCAAATATGGTCCACCCATCTTGGTATACGGTCATTTTAAAAGTAGGACAGCGTCCATAACAAGGGGACTTAGAATACGCTATGATTTTAGGCAGCGCTCTTACTTCTTGCTCTGTTAGCTCTTTTTTTAGCATAGGAGCTACTTGTGCTTTTTGTTTTGATTTACAAGAAAAAGCGAGTAGTATTAGTAAGATGCCTGCCAATGGAAATATATAAGAAATGGATATTTTCATAATAATATAGTTTGGTAACTAGGAATAGCGTCGTTCAATTTTGACGAGTATATTCCTGTATCGTAACTTAAAAAGTAGTTAACTTCTTAAACAGGATGCTAATAATGCACTTATTACATAAAACGGAAGGAAATAGTAGTTTGTTGGAGGTGGTGTGGAGAATTAAGCATTAAATAGTAGATTAATCATATGCTTGTTGCTATTGTCTTATTCCTAAGGCATACTAATATCAGCAGTAATAGGAAAATGGTCAGAATAAGTAAGTGCTTTAATAGTCTGGTAGTTTTGAAAATGCAAACGATCATCAGCTAGAATATAATCGATTCTAAGAAACGGAATGTTTCCTCGGAAAGAGAATCCAAGACCTCTTCCTTGCTCCGTAAAGCCATCTGTTAATTGATTCGTAAACCTATTATATATATAAGAGATAGGGGAGTCATTAAAATCCCCACAGACAATTACAGGGTACGGACTTTCATTAATATGTTGTAGCAATTTGTCTGTTTGTTGCACCCGCTTTCTACTCCTATAAGCATATTGAACAAACATATTTTTTAGTAAATAGATTTTTTCCTTGAAGCTATGTTTTTTTCGATTGATCATCCCCGCTGCGGCCTTCGTTATATGGTTAGATTCTAGATGCACATTATATAATCGAACGATTTTGTCCTCAACAGGTACATCAGCCCAAGAACAAGAATTTATAGAATCTTCAAACTTAATTTGCCCAGTGTTGATAAAAGGGATTTTGGAAAAAATCCTGGTTCCTTTATTGCCAAAAGAATGCGGAAATTGTAATTCCTTAACCATCATCATATGACTATCATAATC
>CALJIY010000277.1 GCA_937973945.1 uncultured Saprospiraceae bacterium
CGCCAATCCCTATACGAAAAGATATTTTTCAGAAGATATCTTTTCTAGTGTGGCGACCATTCCGCCTCACCATCAAGGGCCAGAAGAAGCGAAAGCTTTTGAAGATAGTTTACAATACGTTCCCTATAAAGCCTTTATTGGCGACACTATTTTTACTAAAAAGCACTATGTTATAGTAAAAGGTATTACCAAAGATGCAAGCCATCCAGACTATGATCCTCGGCCAGGTGATATTTCTGTTGGGGTACAAACAGCCGTTCGAACCCTCAACTTTGATAGTACTTTTTATGCCGATCCTGTCATGGTCTTGCGAGGCGATTTATTATACAGCTTTCCCGCACAGATTAATCCACTGAGTGTCAAAGTGCAATTGAATCAAGAAATTTTTGAAACGGTCTTTACGCCAGACGCCGATTTGACGTATCAAACCATTAAGGTCAAAGAGGGCGATCAATTCAAATTCAAAGACTATACCTTAGTCTTGTCTGGTTTTAATCGTCAAGCAGAACACCCTGCCTATATTCCGCAAGCCAAAGATATTGCCGTCGGCGCAATCATCACCGCTACCAATGCAGCAGGGCAAAGTAGAATGGCGCAACCCCTATACTTCATTCGGGATAGTCGACCACTGAATTTAAAGGATGAAATTAAAGATTGGAATTTACATATTCGTTTTACATCTATTGATCCAAATACGGGTACGATGACTTTGCAAGTGGCCGAAGGTACGCCTAGCGACAAACCGATTACCCTAGAGGTGGCAGAAAATTCTTTGCGAATGGATTATGTGGTATTGGAAGCGATTGTCTTCCCTGGTATTAATTTATTCTGGTTGGGTTCGGTGATGATGATGTTGGGGCTGTTGATGGGGTATGTGCGGCGGCGCGGTGAGAGAGGGTAGGGATGGACTAGGGATGGACTAGGATGGTAGGATTTATGGATTTTTAGGATGCTTTGCTAGATGTTGACCTAGATGTTGACGAGGATTAGGATTCTTATGATTTATGGATTTTTAGGATGCTGTGTTAGATGTTGACATGGGTTAGGATGTTTAGGATGCTGTGCTAGATGTTGATGTGGGTTAGGATGGTAGGATATGTGGATTTTTAGGATGCTGTTTGGGACGTTGACATGGATTAGGATGTTTAGAATTTTTGGATTGGTAGGATGCTGGTTGGGATGTTGACTTGGATGTTTAGAATACTGTAATTGATCTGTTAATAGCTGAAACCTCCAAGGTGGCAGATATTTTCTCTTCAATTAAGACTGTTCAATAAACTGTGCCAAAAATAAAACAGCAGCTTTGTATAAAGCTGGTTGTCAACGCTTTGTGAGATTGATGCTTTGTCTTGACACTTGAACTTTCTCGATTTTGACTTACACGTAATACAATAATCAACGCAGTGCTACTTTGTAGCTACAAGAAAGCCACTGATTTTTTAGGTCGTAGGTGATGTTGACATTTACTATTAAGACTTGAAAGGCGGCGATATATCTTAGCCTAGGACATAGTCCAAGGTGTAGTGGCATTAGTTCCTTCCAGCCCTGAATGGGCGACATAAATACAAGAAATACAACATCCCAAACAGCATCCTAAAAGTCCATATATCCTACCATCCTAACCCACATCAACATCTAGCAGCATCCTAAAAATCTATATATCCTAAAAATCCTAACCCATGTCAACATCTAACACAGTATCCTACCAATCCATGAATCCTACCATCCTACTCCATGTCAACGTCTAGCACAGATCCTACCAATCCGTCAACATAATAAATAGTATCCTAAAAATCCTAATCTACTCCTTGCGTAATATCCGAACCTCTTCCTCCAAGCCCTCCACCTTCTTATTCAACTCAATCACATGCAAGTACAATTCCTCAATCTGACGAAGTAGGGTAGCATCCATTTGCCCCACATCCACGCCCTTTTCCTCCACCTCTTTAGCAGAAGGAACATTTGGTAAATGCTGGTGCGTATTAATATAAGACTCCACGTAGGATAAAGAATTTAAGTGATAATTTTTAGCAAACACATAATCCGCCCATTGGCCACTCGTCAAAGCCACGCGCACCTTTTCAGCTAAAATACCCTTAGTGACATATAAATTATAATCTCCTGGGATAGCCGTTCCAGCAGGACCGATGAGTACTTTTCCATTATAAAGAATATGATTAGAGTTGTTGGTCCATAGACTGCTAGTGGTTGTAACAGGCGTTGTACCTGCACAAGTACAGCCGTCTACAAGGATCACATCATTTGTGGTATTTGCATTGCCATCATTACAACGAGTGCCCGGAGAAGCAGGCAGATTCGCATTGTTATCATTACAATCTTGATCGGCACAGATACCATCGTTATCGGCATCGGTACAGGCAGGTATCGTTCCTCGACAAGTACAACCATCTGCGAGAATCACATCGTTTGTAGTATTGGCATTGGCATCATTACAACGAGTACCCGGGGCGGCAGGCAGATTCGCATTGTTATCATTACAATCTTGATCGGCACAGATGCCATCATTATCGGCATCGGTACAGGCAGGTACAGTTCCTCGACAAGTACAGCCATCTGCCAAAATCACATCGTTTGTGGTATTGGCATTGCCATCATTACAACGAGTACCTGGGGAAGCAGGCAGATTCGCATTATTATCATTACAATCTTGGTCGGCACAGATGCCATCGTTATCGGCATCAGTACAGGCAGGTATCGTACCTCTACAAGTACAGCCATCTGCCAAGATCACATCGTTTGTAGTATTGGCATTGCCATCATTACAACGAGTACCCGGGGCAGCAGGTAGATTCGCATTGTTATCATTACAATCTTGATCGGCACAGACGCCATCGTTATCAGCATCGGTACAGCCACCACCGCTATCACCAGAAAAAGAGCAAACCGCATTTTCAATCGTTCCGCCAAGATGATAAATCGTAGCATCTACAACTAAAGCATTATTCATGGTCGTCGTAGAAGTATATAAGGTGGTATTGTTCTTTTTATAACTAACTTTTCCATTCGTTCGATCCACTCGAATCTTATCTCCAATGGCATAGCCTCCATAACTGCCCTTATACGAACCCGCCTCATAAATCCGAATAGATTTGTCAGATAACAGAAAAATGGAGAAATCAATATCTTTAAAACTGACCCCATCATCCGACTGGGTCAATCCAAAAAAACGATGGGTATTATCTTGTGTAATGCGAATCTCCACATAACCATTAGTATTCGCAGCCAGTATATTAGTAGAAGATGCTCCAGCATTCCAGCCATTTGAGCCTGTTTTGGTAAGGGTATTGCCACTAGCCGTCGTATTCACTAGGTTGGTCCAATTAACATTAGTGGTTTGGCTAAAGGCAATCGTAGCAATAAAAAATTGTATGCACACGAAGAAAATTTTCATACTTAAATGGTTTGAATACGTTTATAGGATCACGAAGTTGATTAAAAATGTATAACTGGCTTATTTGCAAGTCATTGATTGCTAGCCTCCCGTCCGCAAGCGGTTCGGAAGTATACTTCCTCATACCTTTTTTATTTCCCGTAGCTAAGGCTACGAAAAATAAAAAAGGCTGTGTCCTAACAATCAAGCACTTACAACTAATCTCAGTCTACATTCTTAAACAACTTCAAAGTATTACATCTATATTCTCTGATATTTAAGTCTCTATTTGTGTTTATTCTAATCTTTTTCACACTACTGGGAAAAAAATAATAGAACCATAAAAGATAACAAAGGAAATAGAGGATTTCTAGCGCCTTACTTTTGTGTTCTTTTGTTTCTTTTGTGGTTTAAATTAAAATGTCCAGTAATATAAATCTTTTTTGTGTAGCGAAAATGGAGTCTTGATTGTCAATATTTTGTAGGCATTTTCAATTCTCCATTCTCCATTTAGAATTAAGTCTATTCTTAAAGGATTATTCTCCAAGATATTCCGCAAAAATATTCTCCGTTTCATACAATTTCACAGAATGGAGCTGGCAATTTTTTATATGCGGTTCTAGCTGCTGCCATATCACTAAGACCAAATTTTCCGTTGTGGGCTGCATCCCTTTTGGAATAAAAGGAACATCCAAATTCAAATTATTATGATCTAAGTGTTTTAGCACTTTCTTTTTAATGAGATCACTTAATTTTTTGGCATCCATCACAAAACCGGTATCTGGGTCGGGTGTACCTTTGACGGTCACAAACAACTCAAAGTTATGGCCATGCCAGTTTTTATTAGCACATTTTCCGAAGACTTGTCTGTTCTTTTTTTTACTCCAATCTTTGACCCATAGTTTATGAGCAGCATTAAAACGTTCCCTTCTTGTTAAATACACCATTTGAATAGCTCGGATTTCAATCGAAAAGTAAGATAAAACAAAGCGCAGTAGCACCTTGGACTGTTGGAAGGGCAAAAGTACAAAGAAACCCTAACTATTTCCATAAACTTATGGAGCAAGAAAGCCTATGAAATTTAAGTAATGAGGGATTAATAAAATACACAGTTAAGCGAAGCTATTTTTATCTCTGGCAAGGCAAAAAACGTAGGCGATGCAGTGCATCGACGAGGCTTTTTAACATAGCCAGAGAGGAAAAGAGCGAAGGGTAACTGTGTAGGTTATTATTTCGTCATTACTAAGCAAGTTTAAGTCGCATATATACCCTTTTCTTGCCTAGTTTCGCTACTTTTGTTTTT
>CALJIY010000278.1 GCA_937973945.1 uncultured Saprospiraceae bacterium
CATTTGATGTTTGGAGGATCAGCCAATATTCCAAATTTTGATGTACCTATTCAGACAGCAGGGGGAGAAAACAATGCGTTTACTAACAATGATATTACAAATTTTTATACCACCCTGCCTTCGGCTAATATAGAAACCGCATTTTGGTTAGAATCAGACCGAATGATGAGTCTCAATTTTAGTAAAGAAAGTTTGGAGGTACAACGAAAAGTGGTACTAGAAGAATTTAAAGAGACCTGCCTAAATCAACCATATGGCGATGCTTGGCATCATATAGCAAATACCGCTTATAGGAAGCATCCTTATCAATGGCCAACTATTGGAAAAGTTCCAAAGCACGTAGAAGATGCCACTTTAGAAGATGTCAAAGATTTCTTCTTCAAATATTACCGACCTAATAATGCTATCCTTACGGTTTCAGGCGATGTAACCGTATCGCAAATAAAAGACTTAGGAAATAAGTGGTTTGGCTCAATTCCTAGAGGGAAAATTAATAAACGCAAATTACCCAAAGAACCCATACAGCGTAAATTTCAAGAATATACGAGAACCGCTAAAGTACCTATTGATGCTTTATATTTAGCGTTTCATATAGTAGACAGGAGACACCAAGATTATTATACCACAGACTTAATCTCTGATGTTTTGAGTAATGGTTCCTCTTCCCGTCTGTATAGAAGATTATTAAAAGAGCAACGTTTGTTTAGTTCTATTGACGCTTATGTTACTGGTAATGTGGATCCTGGATTATTGATCATTGAAGGTAAGCCAGCGGAAGGAGTTTCTTTAGAAAAGGCAGAGTCAGCAATATGGAAAGAGCTAAGACAGCTAAGAAGAGCACCTTTACCGGAGCAAGAATTATTAAAATACAAGCATAAAGTAGAGAGTTCATTGGCCTTTTCGGAGGTAAATATATTGAATAAAGCGATCAATTTAGCTTTCTTTGAATTGTTAGGCGATGCGAATTTGGTAAACGATGAAGGTAAACTTTATTCTAAAGTTACAACGGAAGATATTCAGCGAGTCGCAAAGACAATTTTTACAAAATCGAATTGCTCAAAAATCCGCTATATGGCGGACAAAGAATCTTAATAATCTCTATACTCATACTATGTCCAAAAAATTTACGCATCTAGACAAGTCAGGAAACCCATCCATGGTGGATGTTGGAGAAAAAAAAGTAACGAAACGAGTTGCTAAAGCTAGAAGTATTCTTGTAGTAGATGAGGTGATTTTAACGCAACTATCAGATAATGATATACAGACTAAAAAGGGACCTGTATTTCAAACAGCTATTTTAGCAGGCGTAATGGGCGCCAAAAAAACAAGCGATTTGATTCCCTTATGCCATCCTTTAGGTTTGGATAATTGCCAAGTGCATATACATATTAATGCGGCTAATGAAATTGTAGTGGATTGCACAGCTAGTCTGACAGCAAAGACAGGTGTGGAAATGGAAGCCTTAACAGGGGCGAGTATTGCTGCTCTAACCATCTATGACATGTGTAAAGCTTTCTCTCATAATATCGTTATCAAAGAGACGAAGTTAATGGAGAAAACTGGTGGAAAGAGTGACTTCAAGCGAACGTAAATCAGGTTGTCAGGCCCAACTGGACATTTTATTTTGAACCACAAAAGAAACAAAAGAAACAAAAGAACTAAAGTTCGTTGTTTGTAAACGAAATCTATCTCCTATTCTCTCATCTCTGTTCTAATTCAACGATAAATAAGGTATTATCCTTTCCAAATCTTTTTCAGAGAAAACTTTGACGCGCTTAATTTTTTCAATAGAATCAAAAGGTCCGTGATTTCTTCTATAGTTCACAATGGCAATAGCTTGATGTTTCTTGATATAGGGATGTGCGGTCAATTCTTCTATAGAAATAGTATTGAGTACTAAGCTATTCTTAAGAGGCGTTGCTACTAATTGTGTATGTATTTTTTGAAAGACAGAGTCAGGTAATCCATAGGTTGTTCCTACTTGATCTATAGAATAAAATCCGCCAAGTTTTTCTCGAAAATCGACAATCTTTTTGGCGTAATAAGGACCAATTCCACGTAACTGCTGCCACTCTTCAATAGAAGCTATATTAATGTCAATTTGGATATTCTTAGAAATAATTTTTGTGCTAGGCGTGGTATAAGAAGAAGGAGATTTTGGAGCAGGCAATGAAGGCTTTTGTAGAATGATAAACGGAGCTAATTGTTGGTATTGTTGATCACTTAATGCATATATTTTTTTTAGATCCTCCTTCCTTTTAAAAGAACCACCTTTACTTCTATAATTCACTAATTGATTAACAACTTTGGAAGGCAATCCCATAGAAATTAGTTCTTGGCTACTGGCTGTATTAGGATCAAATTTAAAAGCTTTGATCTGTTGCTGTCTAGCTACTTTTTTGACAGGATATTTGTTCTTTTTAATGATCGTATTTGGAGGGATATGAATATATTTCTGAACATCTTGATAGAGTGATTCCTTTAGTCCATATATTTTTTTCAAATCCTCTTTCCTAACAAAAGCGCCACCCGCATTTCTGTATTTAATGATTCTTTGAGCAATGGGTTCCGTAATACCTAAGCTAAGTAAACTTTCTAAAGAAGCTGTATTAGGATTGATGGAGGCGTGTGGCGTAGCGGTGGGTATATCATTATTGGAAGATATAGATTGATTCGCCTCGTATTCTTTAATAGCCAGTTTGAAGTCAGTGAAATCGACCTGAGAAGATTGGAAATACTTTTCTATTAGAGGAGGTAAGCATAAAAAGATGCCTATGATGCTTACAAAAATAAATATACCTCGCCTTTCCCTTTGAGAGAAATGGAGTGCCTCTTTCCAATTATTATTCATAGTAAGCGTGTTTAGAATTTACTGTGAAAATAAGAATATATTTTATTTAAATCTTGTATTTATATTGTTTGTGGTGTTTTATTTGGTAAATTAACTAATTATCAAAATAAATCTATGAAAGATTATTTGGAAAGTAGCGCTATTTCGACTTATATTTGATACTATATTCATACTATGAGGAAATGTTATGAATCCTTTCATTGACATTTATACAATTACACATTTATTTTCAACCTACCTTATAAGAGTGGTATGTTAGCCCCGATATACCACTCTTCTAATGATATCCTATAAATTCCCCATTTTATGAAGAATAGGTAATTGCCCACCATAAGCTCTAGCAATATTTTCCTCATTAAATACAATGTCTGTATCTCCATACGCCACCAAACGCTGATTCAGTAAAATGACTTTGTCGAAATATTTTTCAACAGTTGATAGATCGTGGTGGACTACCAAGAGGGTCTTTCCTTCAGCGGCTAGTTTTTTTAGAATTTGAATAATCTTCTCTTCCGTAGTCACATCCACTCCAACAAAGGGTTCGTCCAGAAAAAATATATCTGATTCCTGACATAAGGCTCTCGCTAGAAAGACCCGCTGTTGTTGTCCTCCAGAAAGTTCCCCTATTTGACGTTCTTTGAAAGCTGTCATTCCAACTTCTTCTAAGGCATGCATGGCAATTTCAGTGTCTTTTTTATCGAGCTTTTGAAAAACGCCTTTATGTGGATAACGCCCCATTAGTACAATGTCAAATACGGTCGCAGGGAACTGCCAGTCGACATCATTTTTTTGAGGTACGTAAACGACTTTTTTTCTTTTTTCTTCTATTGGTTTGCCTTCCACAGTAACACTGCCATTATCAATTTCGACTAAACCTAACATAGCCTTAAATAAGGTAGATTTACCAGCGCCATTTGGTCCAACAACACCATATATTTTTCCTGCTTCTATTTCTAGAAAGATATTAGATAAGACTCTCTTCCTGTCGAAAGAAACAGAAATACCTTTTACAGAGATTACAGACATATTTTGCATATTTTAACTTCTGGGTTTATAGCGCGATTTATTGAGCATTTCAGTGCCATCTGTTAGGTCAATTAGTTCTTGAAGACTTGTTTCGGGAAAACGAGTCATATACGAATTAACTATTTGCCAGCCCATCCAATTACCAGCCTTACCGGGTGCCTCTTCAGGCATGCCTGAAGCACGAGGGCTATCACTTACCAAACTTTTAAATTTTTTGTGTTCGTTAGAATATAAAAGCTCCTCTTTTAAAAAGAATGCCCACATTGCCAATTCGTTTTCTTGGCACCATTCGGTTTGAGCAGCGGTAAAGCCTAGTTTTAAACTATCATGGGCATAGGGTAATAAATGATCTAGAATATATAGCTGCTTCCCATTATGAATAATTTGGTCTATAAATTTACTGCCTTTTTGTTCACCAGCCAAATCAGCGGCTACGGCTTGAAAAACTTTTGCAGGCAAATGTGCTTTATCTTGAGTTCGAGCAATGTAGGCAGGCAAACTTAAAGGAGGGTAATAATAGTAAGGATATTCTGCTCCTAAAAATAGATCCAATCCAATACCAATAGCATTTTCATTTGGAGGAAAAAGAATACCGTAGGTAAATTCCGAAATAAATGTATAAATCGTAGGTATTTCTTTTTCTGGAAAATAGTATTTGTAAAATTGGAAACCTTGGTCCATTTCTTGTTGAATAGAAGAAAAATCTCCGTATACTATTTGAGTGGTATCATATAATTGTTGGGTAAAAGGAAAGCCCAAGAACCCCTTAATGTGCTGCAAATAAACTCCCGTAGTATCCCAAGGCTTTTTAATCTGCAAGATACTTTGGAGATAAAAATTAGTGAATTCAGGGTATTTTTCTTCGAGAGCAGCAATAGAACTAGTAATATCGTTAGTATCTAAGGCAAAGAGATCTTGCTCAAAACGATTAATTTTATAGTCCACTGTTATCCCACTTACATCAGGAATATGCTTATTTTTGCCACCCCAACAGCTAGAAAGCCCTAAAATTATTATAGCTACATATCCAATAAGCTGAAAAATTATCGTTTTTGACATAGATTTTCTGTCCATTTTATAAAATTAAGATTCTTAGACTTTAATTGAGAAACAACCGTTTCATTAAGCGTATATAAAATTTTTTAAATCCATTTTATATACTGTGGGAGAAAAATAATTTCGGATTCTATTATTGAATTAAGATAACTAGAGGACCCATAAACGATTTCTTGATTAAAAAGAGCTCGAAATTATATTTATCTCCCTATTTTAGTATAAACGAAACAAAGTAATGATGAAAAAAATTGTTTTAGGAATTATATATTTTCTAGGACTTAGTATTTTAGCACAAGCGCAATATACTCAAGATAATAGTGTGAATAACGGCGAATTACGCTTAGGTTTTCAATTGAGTCCATCAGTTAGTTGGCTTTCAACGGATGATAAAGCAATCAATGGTAATGGAAGTGTGGTAGGCATGCGATTAGGAATGATGGGAGAGTATTACTTTAGAGAAAATTATGCCTTGATTTCTGGGGTTAACTTTGCATTCAACCAAGGAGGCACCTTACTACATGAAGAAGGGGGTAACTTTTGGTCAAAATCAGAGTTAAGTGATACAGCGTTAACGGCCTTGCCTGGCGGCGTTAATTTAAAGTACCATATACAGTACATAGAAGTACCATTGGGCTTAAAGATGCGGACAAAGGAATTTGGATATATCCGATATTTTGCTGAGATCCCACTTTTTTCTTTAGGAGTAAAAGTACAAGCAAGGGGGGACATTAAAGGAACTTCCCGCTTAGATACAGAAAGAGAAAATATTAAAAAAGATGTCAATTTATTTAACGTGAATTGGGGCTTTGGTGGTGGTATTCATTATGCCTTGTCTGAAGATACGGCTTTTGTTGGAGGTTTATATTACCAACAAGGGGTGTCAGATATAACAGATGATAGTGGAATTAAGATAGACGGTACACAGGAAAAATCAAAAGCTGTAATACAAAGTATTACTTTACGGATAGGTATTTTATTTTAATAGCTTAGCTCATGATTGAGCGAGAACAAGATACGTTTTATATACGGACTATATGGCGATTCATAGACTTAAAGGAGCAATACAACATTATGCTTGGGGAGGGAAAGCCTTTCTTCCTAATTTGTTAGAGATTGATAATACGGATAAAGAACCTTATGCAGAACTATGGATGGGCACACACATCAAAGGGCCTGCAAAAATTCTCAACAATAAGAATCCGAAGGATTTAGCACAATTTCTTAAGAAGGATGCTAAACGAATACTAGGCAAGGAGGTGATTGCTAAATTTGGCGAACAACTACCTTTTTTGTTTAAAGTATTGGACGTTAATAAAATGCTGTCTATTCAGGCACATCCAAGTAAAAAGGCGGCAGAAATAGGATTTGCTAAAGAAGAAGAAAGTGGGATAGATCGAATTGCCCCTAATCGAACCTACCGAGATGATAATCATAAGCCAGAAATAATGATAGCCATCACTAACTTTTGGTTACTACATGGCTTCAAATCGATTGAGGGAATAAATGAAGTTTTGGCCATTCCAGAATTTAGAGTGCTTGTTCCTTCCTTTAAAGATAACAATATCTTTTCGTTATATAGAGCGGTAATGGAAATGCCGCAAGAGGCAGTAGATTTTGTATTAGATCCACTGTGGAAAAGATTACAACCTGTACATGAAGCGGGAACCTTAGAAAAGAACCAAGCAGATTATTGGGCTGCCAAGGCATTTGAAGAATATACAGTGGATGGGCATTATGATAGAGGTATTTTTTCAGTCTATTTATTTAATTTAGTTCAATTAAAAAAAGGAGAAGGTATTTTTCAAGATGCTGGTATTCCTCATGCTTATCTTGAAGGAATTAATGTGGAGCTGATGGCTAACTCTGATAATGTATTTAGAGGAGGCTTAACACAGAAATATATTAATGTCCCAGAACTAATGGCTCATTTGGTCTTCGATCCAGTCAGCCCTAAAATCTTAGTAGGCTCGCCTATATCTGCTACAGAGAAGGTATTTAAAACAACTGCACCTGATTTCGAATTAAGCCAAATAAAATTAGATAAAGGACAAATCTATCGCATAGAAAAACATCCAAGTGTTCAGATAATAATAATAATCGAAGGAGAAGGTGCTATCTTGGGAGGCGGTAAAGAATTGACGATTAAGAAAGGCGAAATCTTTTTAATCGAAGCCAATACACCTTATAAGATTTTGCCTAAGCAAGAAGCTTTAGTTTTTAAAGCTAAGGTACCTGTATAGACTTTTTGAGAAGTCAGAAGTCAGACCGCTTTGCTGTCAGGAGTCAGATGTGCGATGTTGACTGCTTGATTCTTTTTGAAGCTGAAAGTACGGAATTGTCAAGGAATCAATACACTCATATTTAAATACACTCGTTTTACAAAAAAAATACCCTTACCTATTATGAAGCTTTGGCAAAAGGATACTACAATTAATAAAAGGATTGAAAATTTTACAGTTGGTAAGGATAGAGAATTAGATTTATGGTTGGCTAAATATGATATAGCAGGCTCTTTGGCGCATATTGAAATGTTAGAAAGTATCGGCTTATTAGAGAAAGAAGAACTCGATCAACTGCAAGTCAAATTGAAGCAATTATATCAAGAAGTAGAAAAAGGAAATTTTATTATAGCGGATGGAATTGAGGATGTACATTCCCAAGTAGAACTATTGTTGACGCAGAGTTTGGGAGATATTGGAAAGAAAATACATAGTGGTCGCTCAAGAAATGATCAAGTATTAGTAGATTTAAGATTATTCTTTAGAGGAGAAATAAAAGAGCTTGCAGAATCGACAAAAGAACTTTTTCAAACTTTACTCCAATTAAGCGAACAGCACAAAAGTGAGCTAATGCCAGGCTATACCCATTTACAGGTAGCAATGGTTTCGTCTTTTGGATTATGGTTTGGGGCTTATGCAGAAAGCTTAGTAGATGATGTTACTTTATTACAGTCCGTATATAAGATCGTGAATCAAAATCCTTTAGGTTCCGCCGCAGGTTATGGTTCTTCTTTTCCATTGAATCGAACAATGACTACGGAGTTATTAGGTTTTGAGAATTTAAATTATAATGTTATACACGCACAATTAGGGCGTGGAAAATCAGAATTATTTTTAAGTTTTGCCATAGCAGCGATTGCAAGTACGCTTGGGAAATTTGCCATGGATGTTTGTTTGTATACCAACCAAAATTATAATTTCATTAGCTTCCCTGACGAACTAACAACAGGTTCGAGTATCATGCCGCATAAAAAAAATCCAGACGTTTTTGAATTGATACGAGCAAAGTGTAATAAACTACAAAGCTTGCCGACAGAGATTAGTATGACGATCAACAATCTTCCTGCTGGGTATCATAGAGATTTTCAGCTATTGAAAGAGTCTTTGTTCCCTGCGCTACAAGATTTAAAAGACTGCTTGCAAATAGCAGATTATATGTTACATCATATAGGTATCAAAACAGGTATTGTAAAAGAGGAAAAATATCAATACTTATTTTCTGTAGAAGAAGTGAATAAACTAGTCCTGAGTGGCGTACCATTTAGGGATGCTTATAAAATTGTGGGTAAGCAAATAGATACAGGTGGATTTAATCCAAGCACTAATGTCTTACATACGCATGAAGGTAGTATAGGTAATTTGTGCACTGCTCAGATACAAGATAAAATGAAGGCAGCATGGGAAGGTTTTGCTTTTCAAAAAGCAGAGGCAGCGATTGCGAAATTAGTTAATTAAGTAACGATAAGACCAATTTATTCTTTCGTCGTTACTAAGAATTGAAGTGTTCGTTCTGTAACTAGAGAATTATGCGAAAATTTAATTATAAATTTCTATTTCATTTGTTCTTTAGTTTATTTTTAATAGCGCTTCCTTTTTCTAAAGGCGTTGCCTCTACTGCATATGTTGGATTATTGCTCTTATCCATTTTTAGTGTCTTTCAAAAACGCTGGAGTACTAAGCGTGTTGAAAGACCTCCCTACCAGGAAGATCATGCATCACTGAAAATTGTACAAAATTTATTGTTGCTTCCTGGGTTACTGTTTTTAATGTTAAGTGGGAGTCTACTTTATTCCGTTGATATAACAAAAGGAATAGAAGAACTAATTAGTCAAAGTAAAATTATAGGCATTCCACTTATCTTTTACGCCAATCTTTTTTTGATACACAAACGATATTACGGGTATGTGAATATGTTGATTCGAGCGGTTTCAATAGCCGTAGGAATTACTTTTGTACTGTTCTTATTACCAGATGCTGTGGTCCAACGAATAACAGATTTAATAGGGCTGAAGGAATATGTGATACATGAGAAGAGACAGGCTTTTGGTGCTTATAGTCCATTCATTGATCGTTTGCAATTTAGTTATCTCATTGTATTAGCCATATTTTTAGAATTATGGAGCATTTTTCATTTAGCTATCGGTCAAAGACTACCTTATTTTTTGAAAAATTCTACTCTAATTTTATTATTGATAGGGATCTTACTACTAGGTGCAAGGGGAGCTCAATTAGGCTTGCTTCTAGGTAGTAGTATTTGGCTAATTGGTGTGCTCTATAAATATGGATATCCTCGGTGGAAGGAAAAATGGGGCGGGAGCCTTGCGATGCTTATATGTGTTGTAGGATTATTAATGAGTACGATATTAATACCATTTGCGGCATATAAAATGATACCAAGTGTCCAAGTTCGTTATGATCAAATGGTCTGGGAATTAGGAACTTTTGAAGATGGTACTTATCAAAATTATGATTATACACATTTTACAAGTGTCCGACGTTTATTATCTTGGAAACATACTTGGGCAATCATTCAGGAACAACCAATATTAGGTGTTGGAATTGGGGATTATGATAAAATGATGGAAATAGCCTACCAAAACGAGCCACTACAATTTCCTGTTAATACACACAACCAGTATTTGTATTATTGGGCATCTGGAGGTGTTTTAGCTTTGGGAGCATTTATATTAATGTGTTTGTATTGGCTTTATCAATGTGCTTGTGCAGAAAAATATTGGACCACTATTTTGAGTGGAGCATTTTTTGCTTTTTATTTCTTAGTATTTTTATTAGACGCGCCATTGAATTATCAAGTTGGATCGATGACGTTTTGGTTGGGGTATTCGATCATTAGTGTATCTTTGTTTGAGCGATTTTCTTTTAAGATGCCTGCACCTTAATGCGGATTTTTTAATCCGGCTGAATGTAGACAAGATCTTAAAAATGGATTGACAATCCATCCTTACTACCGATACAAAGTGCTACTTTCTAAAGCCTCCAAAACAGGTTCTGTGACTAAATACTTAACTGACTTTCCTTCTTTGATACATTGTCGAATATAGCTAGCAGATATTTCCATCAACGGGGCTTCAAAAGAATGTACTTTAGGATGGTTTATTAAATCTCCTTCTTTATAATTGGGTCGACTATACACATAGATTTCATGGTGTGCTAAGATGTGTTCATGGTTTTTCCATTTATGAAAACCAGCAATATTATCTCCCCCCATAATCAATACAAATTCATGCGTTGGATGTTTTTCTGATAAATAAGCTAGCGTATCTACTGTATAAGAAGGTTGTGGTAATCCAAACTCAATTTTAGATACCCGTAAATTAGGATTCCCTTCAACAGCTAAGCGAGCGAGATGCAAGCGATCATAATCATTAGCTAAAGAGGATTTTTTTTTGAAGGGATTTTGTGGAGAAACAACCAACCAAACTTGTTTTAAATCCGTATTAGTGACCATATAGTTGGCAATAATTAAATGCCCAACATGGATTGGATTAAAAGAACCGAAGAATAATCCTATTTTCATTATAAAATTTACTTATTTTTATTTACCAGAGGAACAGGTCTAATGAAAAATCGTTTTTATAATATGTAATAAACGGAGAAAAGTTACAAACTTCAACCCGTACATTTTACAATTACATATTAGCAATATTGACTTTTCATTCACCCTATTCGCAAAGATAAGTTTTAAAATAAATCAAACATGGCAAAAATACTAGTAACAGGAGGTTGTGGATATATCGGTAGCCACACCCTAGTCGATTTAATAGATAATGGATTTGACGTTATCTCTGCAGATAACAACATCAATTCTGACCCATCTGTATTGAAGGGAATAGCAGCTATTACAGGTAAGACGGTAAAAAACTATGCCGTAGATTTAGCAGATTTAGCCGCAACGAAAGAAATATTTAGCGCCAATCCAGATATTGGAGGAATTATTCATTTTGCAGCGAGAAAGAGTGTTGCAGAATCTGTCAATGAACCACTGGCCTATTTCAGAAATAATGTCAACAGCTTGCTCAATTTATTGGAGTGCATGAAAGAATTTAAAGTCAATAACTTTATTTTTTCCTCTTCTTGTACGGTTTATGGGAACCCTGATGCTATCCCTGTAACAGAAGAAACGCCTTTCAAACCAGCAGAAAGTCCCTATGGGCGAACGAAGCAAATGGGCGAGCATATACTGGAAGATTTTTCCAAAACGCACCAACATATTAACAGTATATCCTTAAGGTATTTTAATCCAGCAGGAGCGCATGAGTCTGCTTTAATCGGAGAATCGTCTTTTAATAAAGGTTGGTTTCTAGTACCTGCTATCACAGAAACGGCGATTGGGAAAAGGGAACAATTGACGGTCAATGGGACAGACTATGATACGAAAGATGGTTCTTGCATACGAGATTATATCCATGTGATGGATCTCGCGAATGCGCATACAAAAGCACTTCAGTATTTAATAGAACAAACACAGACAAAGAATTACGATGTATTTAATTTAGGAATAGGGCAAGGCGTAAGTGTTTTAGAAGCGATCCATGCTTTTGAAAAAGTGACAAAAGTTTCTTTGAATTATAAATTAGGAGAACGACGATCAGGTGATGTCATTGCTATCTATGCGAACTCAGAAAAAGCAGAACGACTACTAGGTTGGAAACCAAGTCGACAAATTGAAGAGATAATGGCAACCGCTTGGGCTTGGGAAAATCGGCCCAAAGCAGTTGGTTAGTTTTCTATAAATCTCCCAGTTGTGGACGCATTACGATTTCTTCCACAACTGCGGAGTTTCCTAGATGAAAAGTACTGACGAGCATTTTGGCAATATCTTGGGCTTCCATTAATCTCGTTGCAGGCAATTCGACCCCTGCCCAAGCATTGGACCAAGTTGCACCAGGTAGCAGAGAAGTAACTTTAATGTTTTGCTCTTTTAACTCTTCCCTTAAAGCTTTTGAAAACCCCAGTAAAGCGAATTTAGAAATACAATAAGAACCACAATTAGGTAAGGCTTTTTTGCTAGCAATAGAACACATATTGAAAATGTGCCCTTTCTCACTATTTTTTAATAATGGTAATACGGCTCTTGTCAAATGAAAAGCACTATACAAATTCGTTTCAATTAGCTGTTCCAAAATACCATCCTCCTCGTCTAGAATATTACCCGTGATAAAATTACCTGCATTGTTGACTAATACGTTGATTTGGTCGACATTTTTGGTGATATATTGAGCAAAAGCTAAGACATCTTTCTTTTTACTAACATCTGCCTTTTTAATCCACACTTTAATATCTGCATTGATTGCAAGCATTTCTTTCTTGAATGCTTTGAGTTCTTCAAAATTTCTAGAACAAACTAATAAATTAGCTCCTTCTGATGCAAAAGCTACTGCAATGGCTTTTCCAATACCTTTAGTGGCACCTGTTATGACTACGTTCATATTAATTAGTAGATTAAGTATTGAGAAAAAAATAAGCAGAGAAGGTGATTGAATCTCCATAACACTGCTTTGTTTTTTGGCTATTTATACTATTGGACCTTGAATTAGAGCAGAGAACAGAGAGGCGAGAATAGAGATGTATTTCGTTTGCAAACAACGGAATTTGGTCGTTTTAAAACGAAATGTATCTCTGTTCTCTGCTCTCGCTTCTCTGTTCTTTAAAATCCTTTTCTCAAAAATGTAAAATTAGCGTTAAAGCTAAGACTTTATATTTACTACTTCGGAATAACTTCTGATATAATAGTTAACTTTGTGAACAACTTCTAAGAAAAAGAAATTATGAAATATCTCTTAATAATCGGCTTATATTTTTTAAGCCTTAGTGCTTGGGCGCAAGATGTTAATGTTGTGGAAGACCCTATGGTCACGCAACTGATGAATAAACATGTAGAATTGAATAGACTGACGGAGACCGTAGAAGGCTGGCGAATTCAAATATATTCTACTACCGATAGAAATAAGTTAGAAAATGCTAGGGGTTTATTTAAAAGTCGATATCCTGCTATTCCCGTAGATTGGGTACATGCCAGTCCTTGGTATCGGCTAAGAGCGGGGGCTTATGCGAACAAACTAGAAGCAACCTACGCCTTGAACCAACTCAAGCAATACTATGGGGAAGCTTATTTAGCAAAGGATCGTTTTAATCCAGAAGAATTATTGAAGTAGTTTTTATAGAACAGAGAGCAGAGAATAGAGATGTATTTCGTTTAGAAAACAACGAATTCTCTTCAATTACAAACAAATCCGTCTCTATTCTCTCAGTGCAACGGTCTCTACTCTCTGTTCTAAAATTAACAAGCAAAGCAGCATTAATGAGTCTTTCGGGTAGTGATAGAAATTTAGATTGGATAACCTTTTCTCTTTACATCTGCTTAGTAGTAGTAGGGTGGTTAATGATCTATACAGTAGGGTATGGAGATGGCTACGATGGCGGAATAGGCTCTTTTTTGACGAGACAAGTTGGCCGACAAACAATTTGGATTGGGATTTCCTTAGTAGTAATGCTGTTGATATTTGTGATAGATTGGAAATTCTGGCAAACGTTTTCGGTGATTATATATATACTGGCCATGCTCCTCTTACTGGCCGTGGTCTTTGTAGGTACTAAAATCAATGGCGCCAGATCTTGGTTTAATATACTTGGTTTCGCTTTTCAACCTTCCGAATTTGCAAAGTTTGCCACCTGTTTGGCATTGAGCAGTTATCTAAGCGCTTATGGAACTAGCTTAAAAGAAAGTCGACATCAACTGATCGCCATAGGAATTATGGCACTACCAATGGCATTGATTATGCTGCAGCCAGATGCAGGGTCTGCCTTAGTATTTGTTTCTTTTCTGATTATGCTCTATCGAGCAGGTATGTCTTCCACTTATTATTTGGTCGGCGGTTTTGTTACTACAATTCTGATTCTAGCTTTGATGTATCCTATATCGTATATCTTGTTAGGTATGCTATTGTTATCAACCATTGTTTTTACATTCAATTTAAAAAAATCTTTTTATCCTTTTTTAGGAAGCTTAGCAGTAGCGATCATTGCTATTTATCTTGGTAGCCAAGGTTATATGTTGGAGGCTATTGTCGGAAGTTTCGTGATTTTGACAACGATTGCTTACTTGTTATGGACGGACCGTAAGCAAAGATTAGTTACTGTTTTTTACGGATTCTTAGTCGCAGGTGTAGGATTGGGGTATTCTGCAAACTATGCTTTTAATAATGTATTAAAATCTCACCAACAAGAAAGAATAAATGTTTGGCTCAATCCAAGCAAATGTGATCCAAGAGGATCTTTGTACAATGTACTACAATCCAAATATGCGATTGGGTCTGGAGGAGTAGAAGGGAAGGGTTTTCTAAAAGGGGTTATGACGAAACTAGATTATGTTCCAGAAAATTCTACCGATTTTATTTTTTGTACAATAGGGGAGGAACAAGGTTTTTTAGGGAGCATGTCTATTATGCTTTTATTTCTGATGCTTTTGTATAGATTGACGGTTATTGGAGAACGACAGCGTTCAAATTTTTCTAGTTATTATTGTTACGGCATTGCTGGTATTATCTTTATTCATTTCTTTATCAATATAGGAATGACGATGGGCTTAGTACCTATTATTGGTATTCCGCTGCCTTTTGTTAGTAGGGGCGGTTCTTCCCTTTTGATGTTTACGATCATGATTGCGTTGGTCTTGAAATTGGATAGTAACCGGTATCGAATTTAGTAAAGCGGATTGTTACTCCACATAAAAGTTTCTATCAATTTCAATACTATTTATAGTGTCCTTGAACCTCTTTTTTTGCAATGTTGTAGAAGGTTGTACCCAAACTGATTTTTCATTTACAATTAATTTGACAGGCATATCAAAACCTTCCACCACATTCTTCCATCGATAACAGAGTTTGTTTTTCTTGGTTTGAATTTCTAGTTGAGGAATATCTATTGTCCGTAAGTATTGATCAAAAAATTGTTTTAAATCAATACCACTTTCCTTACTAATATAATCTTCAATTTGCTGGGTAGTAACAGTTTGATGATAAAATTCCTTATTTAATCCACGTAAGATCATCCGCCATTTTTCGTCATCTTCAATTAACTGGCGGAGTGTGTGCAGAATATTTGCACCTTTATAATACATATCGCCAGAGCCTTCATGATTTACATTATAGGTGCCGATCAATGGGCGATCATTTCGGATGTTTTTCCTAAGTCCAATTACATAATCAGCAGCAGCCTCTTTGCCATAGTGATAGTCTAAAAACAAATTTTCAGAGTAAGTAGTAAAACCTTCATGTACCCACATATCTGCAATGTCCTTGTAGGTAATATTATTCGCAAACCACTCATGCCCACTTTCATGAATAATTAAATAATCAAATTTTAAGCCCCAGCCAGATCCACTTAAATCCATGCCCAAATACCCTTGTTGATAGCCATTGCCATAAGTAACAGAACTCTGATGTTCCATTCCTAAATAGGGCACTTCCACTAATTTATAACCATCTTCATAAAAGGGATAAGGACCAAACCAATGCTCAAAAGCTTTTAACATCATGGGCACTTCTTGAAAGTGGACTTTGGCTTTATCTATATTATCTCTCAGTACATAATAGTCACAATCTAGGGATCCTTTCTCTCCATCATATTTTTCTCCAAAATGCACATAATCCCCAATATTGATATTGACTACATAATTACTAATAGGACTACTCACAAACCAATGAAAGGTATGCGTACTATCTGCTTCAAATTCCGTAACTCCTCGAAGCCGACCATTAGAAATATCTGTCAAATCTTGTGGGACATTCACGCTGATTAGCATACTATCAGGCTCATCATACATATGGTCTTTACAAGGCCACCACATACTTGCACCATCTCCTTGGCAAGCAGTAGCGATAAAATGATTACTATTTTTGTCTTTACTCCAAGTCAAACCGCCATCCCATGGCGGTTGTTTACTCACGACAGGCTTCCCTTCGTAATGGATGCGTACTTCTTTGATCATACCTACCGTTTGGGCTGCTACTAATGTGATATAGAATACATTCCCTTCCCTACTAAAGCCCAACTCTTTTCCATCTTGCTCCACTTTTGTAATATTCATTGGTTCTTGTAAATCAATCTGCATAGTAGATGCGGATTCCAAGACCTTATATTGGACCGTATTTGATCCGCTAATCGTTCTAGCTTCTGGATCTACTTTAATATCTAAATGGTAATAGCTTAGATCCCACCATACTCTTTCTGGTGTAATACTGCCACGCAAGGTATCTTGATGTGTAAATTCGTGCTGTTGACCACAAAGAGCCGTACTTAGACTAAGAGAAACCAATAGAAAAAATGCCTTAAACAGATTCATACTTGAAAAATTTCTCCCAAAATATCTCTTTTTATTCATTTTTGAGCCACTTCAATTCAAAAAGACTAAGCAATAGGTGCTCCTACTAGTTAACACTTGCATGATTTCTATAATAAAAGTACCTTTGCGCACTAGAAATTCAAACAAATAAACTATTTTCATATTTCTAATGAATCAATTTTCTATAATTATTAGTAGCATTATTATACGCAATTGCAACTGCAATCTGTAGGCTACTTCTATTTAGAAAATTAAAAGCTCTGACAGATTGTATTTGTCAGAGCTTTTTTGTTTAGACGCTTGTGGCACGACTTCCTTTAGTCGACAGGCTATCAAAAGCTAGCGCGGTCAACATCATGAGTCTGACTTCTGACAAGGAAATGATCTGACCTCTGACTTCTAAAAAAAGAACTATGTATAAAGAATTAAAGTCCTTAAATCTTCCAGCGATCGATCAAGAAATTTTGGCTTTTTGGGAAGAGCACGAGGTGATGAAGAAAAGTATAGAACAACGTTCTGTTGATAAACCGTTTGTGTTTTATGAGGGACCACCTTCTGCGAATGGCAAGCCAGGTATACACCACGTAATGGCTCGGACCATTAAGGATTATGTATGTCGATATCAGACGATGAAAGGAAAGCGAGTAGAGCGTAAAGGAGGATGGGATACGCATGGGCTTCCAATTGAGTTAGCGGTAGAAAAAGAATTGGGTATTACCAAAGAAGATATTGGAACGAAGATCTCTGTTGATGATTATAATTTAAAGTGTAAGGAGACAGTGATGCGTTACAAGGGGCAGTGGGATGATTTGACTGTCAAAATGGGGATGTGGTTAGACTTAGAGAATCCTTATGTAACTTATGAAAATGATTATATCGAATCTGTTTGGTGGTTGTTGAATCAACTATACAAGAAAGATTTAATGTACAAGGGGCATACGATTCAGCCATACTCACCAGCGGCAGGTACAGGTTTGAGTACGCATGAACTGAATATGCCTGGTGCTTATAAGAATGTAAAAGACACATCGGCAGTGGCGATGTTTAAAGTAGAGAAAGATGATACCTCTGCTTTCTTATTTGAAGACGAAGGAGAAGATGTACGTATTTTAGCTTGGACAACGACCCCTTGGACCTTGCCTTCTAATATTGCCTTGACGGTTGGTAAAGGGATCAAGTATGTAAAGATTAAAACGAATAACGTCTATACGGAGAAACCAGTTAGTGTCGTCTTAGCATTAGACTTGGTAAAGAAATGGTTTGGAGGTAAAAAGCAGCATGTCATTTTATCACAGAGTGAAGTATTTAAAGGTTCACAATTAGATGGGATTCGATATGAGCAGTTATTCGATTTTGGAAATGAAATCGAACCATTACATGGCGCAACAGATGCCTTTAAAGTAATCATAGGCGACTTTGTGACGACAGAAGATGGTACAGGTATTGTACACACCGCACCTTCCTTTGGTGCGGATGATAGAAAAGTGGGTATTGCGAATGGTATTGGTACATTGACTTTAGTTGATCCACAAGGAAAATTTGTAGATACCGTCGGGGAATTTTCTGGACGCTATGTTAAGAACTATAAAGATGATCCAGACTATGTAGATGTGAATATTGATATCTCTGTAGATTTAAAGTTGAATAACAAAGCTTTTAATGTAGCGAAGTACGAGCATAATTACCCACATTGCTGGCGGACGCATAAACCGATTTTATATTATCCATTAGATAGTTGGTTCGTCAAAACTTCTTCTATGAAGGAGCGCATGTCGGAACTAAATAAAACGATCAATTGGAAACCAAAATCAACAGGAGAAGGACGTTTTGGCAAGTGGCTAGAAAATTTACAAGATTGGAATTTATCTCGTTCTAGATACTGGGGTATTCCATTACCTATCTGGAGGACGAAGGATGCTAGCAAGGAAGTTTGCATAGACTCCCTAGCCATGCTACAGACGGAGATTGATAAAGCGAATAAGGTATTAGGGATGGATCAGAAAATGCCTAAGGATTTACATCGTCCGTATATTGACGAGGTAGTCTTAGTTTCTGAGGATGGTGAGCCAATGCATCGAGAGCTCGATTTGATAGACGTATGGTTTGATAGTGGTTCTATGCCTTATGCACAATGGCATTATCCATTTGAAAATAAAGAAACTTTTGAAGGTAAATTTCCAGCAGACTTTATTGCAGAAGGGGTAGATCAAACGAGAGGATGGTTTTACACCCTGCATGCAATAGCGACGATGGTATTCGATAGTGTTGCCTTTAAAAATGTAACCTCTAACGGATTAGTACAAGATAAGAATGGAAAGAAAATGTCTAAATCTTTAGGCAATGCGATTGATCCATTCGAAGCGATCGCAAAGCATGGTGCAGATGCCAATCGATGGTATATGATCGTTGCTTCTCCACCCTGGGATAATTTAAAGTATGATCCAGACGGAGTGATCGAGGTTAGAAATAAATTCTTCGGTACTTTATTTAATACCTATAAGTTTTTCGCAGGTTATGCGAATATTGATGGATTTAAATACAAAGAAAATAACGTCCCCTTAGCAGAGCGACCAGAAATTGATCGGTGGATTTTATCGCTATTAAACACTACGATCAAGGAAGTGAATGAAGCCTATGCAGATTATGAACCGACGATTGTAGCAAGAAAAGTACAAACCTTTGTACTAGACAATTTATCTAACTGGTATGTACGCCAATGTCGTCGCCGTTTCTGGAGAGGAGACTATACACAAGATAAAATCGCAGCCTATCAAACACTATATACATGTATGGAAGCGGTATCAAAAATGATGGCACCTATCGCCCCATTTTTTGCGGATTATTTATACAAGAATCTAAATGAAGTAACGAAACAAGAAGAACATATCTCTGTGCACTTAGCAAGTTTCCCACGAGTAAGCCACGAGGCAATTGATAAAGATTTGGAGCAGCGAATGGACTACGCACAGCGAATTTCTTCCATGGTATTGTCCTTAAGAAAAAAGGAAAATATTCGAGTGCGACAGCCGTTACAAAAAATCATGTTACCGATCTTAGATGAATCATTTAGTGCCCAAGTAGATGGCGTAAAAGATTTAATCTTGGCAGAAGTCAACGTGAAAGAAATCGAATATATCACGGATACAGAAGGTATTGTCAAAAAGAAAATCAAACCAAACTTCAAAACATTAGGCAGGAAGTTAGGTAAGAATATGAAAGCAGCGATTCCAATTATCAATCAATTGGGGCAAGAAGATATAGCGGCTATCGAAAAAAATAATGCCTATCAATTAACGATCGACGGCGAAAACTACGAATTGGCCTTAGAAGACTTTGAAATCATCGCAGAAGATATTCCTGGTTGGTTAGTCGCAAATGATGGCGATCTGACCGTAGCCATGGACATCTCTCTAACGGATGATCTAAGAGCTGAAGGGATGGCAAGAGAGTTGGTCAATCGGATTCAAAATCTTAGAAAGACCAAAGAGTTTAATGTGACAGATCGGATTAGAATTACTTTAGAAAAGCAAGAAACGGTCTTATCTGCAGTAG
>CALJIY010000279.1 GCA_937973945.1 uncultured Saprospiraceae bacterium
TGCGTCATAGAAATTTTGATTTTCTTTTTCTTCAGAATCTTGATATAAGCCTTACAACAATATTGCAGACCCCGATCAGAATGATGCATTAAACCTTTATGACCACGGGGTAGGGTAGCGACCGCCATTTTTAAAGCGGCTATTGTACCATCTGCTTTTAAGCTGGTAGAAAGGTTCCATCCAACAATTTTTCTAGAGTAGGCGTCTTGCACTAAACTTAGGTAATAGAAGGTTCGTCCAAAAGCTATATAAGTAATATCACTGACACACAATTGATTCGCCTTATACACTTTTATATCCTTAGCCTTATTCGGATATTTTCGATAATGATGATTTGAATTGGTCGTTTTTCGTTTATATTTCTTCTTCTTAATCATTAAGTTACGCGAACGTAGGGTATCTAAGAACTTGTGTCGTCCTTGCTTAATACCATTAGCTATGAGAAAGGGTTTTAGTAGATGGTAGAGTTTTTTTCCTCCGATTCGGGGTTGATCAATTCTAATTTTTAAGACCTCTTTTTCGATCAGTTTACCATGCCGATTATTGATTCGTTCTCTTTTAGTTGCCTGGTACCAAGCCTGAGTAGATTTCCCGTATAAAGCACATAAATTCTTGAGGCTAGTTTCTGGAAATTCCTTTCTTAATTCTTGAACTTGCTTCCACCATTTTTTTTTAGTTTTATGCGATGCTTTGCCTCCGTGCTTTTCATAATAAGCTCTAAAGAGCGCTTTCTCAGCCTTTCGTTGTTTAGCTCTTTCTGAGAGTTCTTCAGTTGCTCTTTGAACTCTTTGATCTGCTTCAGAAGCGATTTGTCCGTCGATGATTGTGGGCAATTTTTTTCCATAATTAGGTGTTGAATAATTTTTAGACTCAAAATGTTTGTAAAACCATTTTCTCCATTCTAATAATAAGGTACTATTTATCTGGAATTTTTCCCAAATAGTTTGCTCGTCATACATGCCTGATAGGAGATATTCAATAGTACGCCTTTTAAAAAAGGTGCTGTACTTTTTTCCCGTTTTTGGATTTTGCGAGGTGTTACTTAACTTGTTGATATTCATAAATTTAGATTGAATTGTAGCAAGCTATTTTGGCCCTTTTCAAAAATGCCGATAATATATATTATGTTAAGTAACGGTTTCGAAATGTGTGTATCGTCCTGAAAAAAGCATACCACCAACAGTGAATTTTATGGGCAACAAAAAGCCCTCGCTGTGGAAAAATTAAGCAGAAATTAGTTGAGAAAATGAAATGGTAGAACAAATGAATCCACATACTCCCCTATCTAGAAAAATGTTAGCTCTTTTTACTGTTTCTAAGCCTGTCTATAAATATTTCAATGTCATACTGTTCATCTCCTTCAAAACGCGGTGCATAGGTATCAAAAGCTTTTTTTACTTTTTGGTAAGCTTCGCCTATACGTACGGCATTATAAGGATGGGAGACAATATAAAAAGCTCCTGCTTTTATCTGAGGCATTAAGCGGTCTACAAATTCATCAGCTGGCATACCGTACTGCATAAATTCTTTTGGGCCAATCTCCGTAGCAACAAAACCTGGAATAATAATGCCCACATCCATAAATTCAGGCGCTTCTTCTTTTAGCGATTTAGTCAAGGCATGAATTGCATGTTTGCTGAGAATATAAGCGGATCCTTTTTTTACTGCATTGAAAAAACTGTTTTCTGATCCAATATTATAAATAGCACAAGGCCTGCCTGCGGCGATCATTTTATTACCAAAAATTCTAATAGCATTCCATACTGCGTATAAATTGACATCCAGAGTTGCTTGGACTTCTTCAGGACTTATCTCAAAAACAGTTTTTCGAACACCCCCTATTCCAGCGTTATTAATTAACACTTCTACCCTATCGTATTTATCTGTAACAAATTGTTCTAGCTGTATTAGGTCGCTTTCTTTTGTTACATCACAGATTTGATAAGTGGCTTCTACATTTTGTTCTTTTAACTCGCTAACGGCTTCCTTTAATCGATTTTCACGCAGACCAGCAATCACTATTTTCGCGCCTTCTTTTCCAAAACGTTTAGCAAGTGCAAAGCCAATACCTGTAGCGCCACCTGTAATAACTACTACTTTATTATTAAAATCTTTCATGGACTAAACTTAATATAGAGTTTGTTATCTAACTTTAGCTAAAGCCTTAAATCGATTGGTACTAGGCAATCCATTTCCAATAGGCACTTCAATTATAGTTGGTAAACTTTCCCCTTTTGCATCTTGAATGGCTTTACGCATATCCTCAAAATTATTTACTCGAACGCCATTCGCTCCAAATGCATGTGCCATTTTTACAAAATCAGGATTGTGTAAATCTGTTGCTATGACTCTATTACCATATAGGTTTTCCTGCATTTCTCGGACATTTCCATATCGATTATTATTAAATAATAAAACAATCACACCGATCTTCTGCTGCACCGCTGTAGCTAATTCCTGTATCCCAAACATAAATCCGCCATCTCCTGCAACAGAAATAACAGGAACATCAGGTTTGGCGACCTTTGCGCCTAATGCTGTTTGAAAACCCCAGCCTAGCGTGCCCATATGGCCTGTGCAAAGGTAAGTTCTTGGTTGGTAGGCATCATATACAATTCGACTAGCAAAGCCCACTTGGGTTAATTCATCGACCAAAATACCATCATCTGGTAATTCTGCTCTAATGATATTTAAGATACTCGATTGCGGCTCCAAATAGGCAGTTTTTTCATTCCATGATTTACGAAATGCGATCATCTCTTGTTTTCTAGAAGGATGAGCACTCCCATATTTTGGTAGAAATTCCAGCAATGCTTGCGTCGCTTGAGCGGCATCAGCGGTGATACTTAAAGTCGGTTCTATAATTCGATTATGCGCCGTTTCATCAATATTGATACTTATATAGGTCAATTTTTCGTCTACCCCCCACTTGCTCAGCGGCATTCTAACATGACTACCTATCCCAATAACAACATCTACCTCTTCCCATAGATCATGTGCTGCAGGAACAGGAAAACTCAAATAATGTCGACTAGATACAATGCCTTTCCCGGTTCGATAAGAAAATACAGGCGCCTGCAAATACTCTGCTAATTGCAATACCTCTTCACTAGCTTCCATTGCACCCCCACTGACAAATATTAAGGGATTTTTAGCTTTGGCAATTAATTGCGCTGCCTTATCAATATATTCTTCGTCTATTCGATTTCTTACGGTAGTGGCTCGCATATAATTAGAAAAATCAATCTCTTCTTCTTTGGCTAAGACATCCATGGAGACTTCTACCCCTACAGGTCGAGGTCTTCCATTATGCAATTGGTGGAAAGCCTGAGACAAGATATTAGGTACGTCCGCAGGCGAAGTAGCCCGATTGGCCCATTTTGTCAACTGTCTTTGTATAGCCAATTGATCAGGAATCTCATGCAGCACCCCTCTACCCTTTCCTTGAGCTTTCATCGGAATTTGTCCAACTAAGGATAATACTTTTGCATTCAATCCCCAAGCCGTTGCCAACGCTGCTGAGCTGTTTAAAAATCCAGGTCCCGGCACGATGTTACATACCCCTACTTTCCCAGAAGCCAAGTTGTAGCCTAAGGCCATATAGCCTGCCCCTTGCTCATGTCGGGTATGAATCACCTTAATCTCGTCTTTATAATCATAGAAGGCATTATACAACCAGTCATTTTGTACACCTGGTAAACCGAAGACTGTATCTACGCCTTCTTTGATTAAGCTTCTTACTACTGCTTGTCCTCCTGTTAATTTCATTTGTTATTTTTAAAATACAATATTCACTGACTTTAAAGTCGTATAATTATATACTCCAGTTTTACCTAATTCTCTACCAATACCAGATTGCTTATAACCACCCAATGGCAAATTCGGATCAGACCGCACAGGCGAATTAACATAAACCACCCCAGCCTCCAAACGATTGATCATCGCCATGGCTTTAGAAATATCTTTAGTCCAAACGGTAGCAGCTAAACCCATCGCAGAATCATTGGCTTTTTCCAAAGCATCTTCCATATCATCAAAGGGAATAGC
>CALJIY010000280.1 GCA_937973945.1 uncultured Saprospiraceae bacterium
GTTATGGGATTAATAGTTGGGGGGGTATTTGCTCTTAATTCTCTTCGTGCATTGGTTTGTAAATCTGCCTTCATCAAAGCCACTTGCTCTGCTGTAAACCGATTGACGCAACCTTCTAAAAAATACCCCATAATCAAACTAGCATCAGGATTAATTAGATCGCCCTTTGGGTCTAGCATGGGCTTAGAATACCTGCATCGACTATTATCAAGAGCGGTAAAATAAAGATATTCCGCAGGCGTATCACAAATCATATCTCCAGCGACCTCACAATTCGATCCATCGGCATTTTCTGTTAGTATCCTAGCCCGAGTAAAATTAGGATCTGGTGCGTAAATGGGGGCTGGTTTACCTTCATATGTTTCATCGTAAGGTGGTGCGCCTTCATCTCCCCATCCATGAAAAGGATGCAATAAACTAAAGTAATGTCCTAACTCATGTATCAATGTAAATCCATCACCATTGACAAAATCTTTATCCACGACCACCCAATCCAGAGTGGGTTCATAATACCCCAATACTCTACCTTCTAGTGTCGTATTCGTTGGCGTGGCATCGTCCAAAATCCAAATATTAATAGCTTGTCTGTCTCTTTCAAATTGCATATCCAAACTTTCCCTACCCGTAGAAACAGTCCCAAATATTCCCGAATTATTGACTTCATTAATACCATTACTCAAATAAAATTGGAGTTCAAATTCTTCAAAAGTCTCGTTTAAGACACATAGTTGATCCAAAACTCTATTGATGCCTATCCGACCAGTACCGTTATCTTCTCCTACCAAATGGAATTTTATAGGAACATAGGTCACAGCATTCCTGCTCGAAGCAATCCCTTTATTTTCTTTTAAATAAGCTTTATTTTGGATAAGGCGATTTCTGACAATTTCAAATTCACTGGCACTTGTGCCACATACCTTTGATAATTGAGCATAATTACTTTGGATGGAAAAGAAGAAACTAATAAAAAGTATACTGGCAAGTCTAAAATACATGCTAAATTGTTTGTGATGGTACATTTGCAAGGTAAGCGTTAATCTATAGTCATAAATGCTACCTATAATTGGCACTAAAAACAATGCCATGATAAAATAGTTGACACAAATGTATAAAAAACAGGCATACCTGTATACCCTCACTTCTTGATTTGTCTATTTGTAGATAGTTTTTAATAAGTCTTCTTAAAAGACCGCATAAGCAACTTGAAAACTAAGATAATAATTCCTTAGGAATTCAACAGGATCAATTGCTGGAAGAGAAGAAGATGGATTATTTAATTCGAATCTAGTATTCTTATAAAACTTAGAAATACCAAACCCAAATCGCCCATGAATAGAAACGCCACTCTTATGGGTATATCCAAGTCCTGCAATCCACGATAGATCATCTTTTTCAAATTCCGATAAAATCGATTGATAGGAAAATTGTCTATCTGGATCATTAATGACCTCTTCTACTTCACTGTTGACTAATCGAGAATAAACGAGGCCTCCTTCCGCATGCCAACTCGACTCTTTATTTTCCAACATCCATTTTAATAAAAAGGGTACATCGACATAGGTTAGATCTATCGTTTGATCTTTAAGGGGTTGATTCCCTCTAAAGTTCCCAGCAAAGATGCTACTCCCCTTTTTACTATATAGAAATTCCATATTAAAATCCAAACGAGGTGTCAATCTAACGATCCCTTTTAAGCCACCCGTTAAGCCATTTTTGTCATAGCCCGTAAAATAGTCCCCATCTATCTGGCTCGTATTAAGACCAATGATTACCCCTGCATTGAAGCGCTCAGAATCGGGAATATACCTCTTTTGGCCAATAAGTTGGGTACCCCAAACAAAGCATAACAAAAGGATACATAAGGATTTTGGGCTCTTCATAGTTGGTGGTTTAATGATAGAAGTCCCTAAAATTAAAAAAGCCCTGTGCATAACACAAGGCTTTTTCAATTTATCTAGTAAAGATGTTGTATAAACTACACACCACCATCTAATTCATCCTGTAATTTCTGTAAAGCATCCCAATCTCCTTTTGCAGCTAAACCTGCTTGCTTTGGCCAGCTACCAGGATTATGCATTTGGAATCTTGGACCAGCTGCCGTTAAAATTTCTTTGATTGCTTCTGGTGTAGAAGCAGCTACTTTAGCCCATGTGTCTAAACCAGCTTCAACCAATAATTCAGCAATCTTAGGACCAACTCCTTCGATAATCTTAATATCGTTCTCCTTTACTTTTTTACCGTTAAGCATAGCTGGTGCTGCACTTGTAGCTTTAGCTGCTGCATCTGCCTCTCCTTGTTCCTTAGCTGCTTTAGCCGCTGCATCTTGTGCCTCTGCTTCTTCTTTAGCTGCTGCCTTAGCCGCTGCATCTGCTTCTGCTTGCTCTTTAGCTACCTTGGCCGCTGCTTCCTGTGCTTCTGCCTCCTCCTTAGCTGCTTGCTTAATAGCTGCATCTGCTTCCGCTTGTTCTTTAGCTGCTTTAGCTGCTGCATCTTGCGCTTCTGCTTCTTCTTTAGCCGCTTTAGCTGCCATTTCAGTTCCACCAATTGCTGCTGCTGCCGCTGCTACTGTATTTGCTTCGTCAGCTTCCTTAATAGCTTTACTTACTGCTGCACTTGCTTCTACTTCCTCTTTTTCTACTTTAGCTGCTGCTACATTTGCTTCTTCTGCTTGCTTTACTGCTGTCTTAGCCGCTGCATCTACATCCGCTTCCTCTTTGGCTGCTTTCTTAGCCGCTGCATTTGCTTCTTCTGCTTGCTTCACAGCATCTTTTGCCGCTGCATCCGCTTCCGCAGTTTCCTTAGCTACAACCGCTGCTGGTGCTGCTGCAACTGGCGCTGCTGCCGCCTTTGCTTTTGCTGCTTCCGCTTTTTTAGCTGCTTTTGCCGCTTTAGCTGCATCTATTTTAGCCTTAGCTTCTGCCTCTGCTTGAGCTGCATCCGCACCTGCTGCTTCTGCTCTCGCTGCTCTTGCAGCTGCTTTGACTATCTTAGAAGCCGCTTTATTTTTTCTATCTTCCGCTAATTTGATTTCTACATCTTCAAATGGTAGAATATCTACGAAAGTTCTATTATACTTTCTTTTTCTAAATGCGACCAATCCATCTACTCTTGCATGCAAAGTAAAATCTTTACCTTTATATACATTCTTACCTGGGTGGTACTTGGTACCTCTTTGACGAACGATGATGTTACCTGCTTTCGCAGTTTGGCCACCAAATAATTTGACGCCTAATCTTTTGCTAATACTATCACGTCCATTATCCGAACTCGAGGCTGCTTTCTTATGTGCCATGATTTTTATCTTTAAGAATACTTAATATTACTTAAGTCTTCTATAATTATTTAAAATTTAAAACGCATTGTCGCTGTATTTATACAGCAATTGAATCAACTTTGATCTTAGTAAAAGATTGACGGTGACCATTTTTCTTTTGGTACCCCTTTCTTCTTTTCTTTTTAAATACGATCACTTTGTCCCCTTTTTGATGGCCAAGTACAGTAGCATTTACTGCTGCACCACCAATGGATGGGCTTCCGATAGTTACACTACCGCCGTTGTCAATTAGAAGTACATCCTCAAAGCTGAGACTGTCTCCTTCGTTGGCGGCTAACTGGTGGACGAAGATCTCTTGACCTTCCTCAACTTTAAACTGTTGACCAGCTATCGTCACAATTGCAAACATGTCAATAATTTTAAATGAATTAATTTTGATTGGTCGCTTTTTTCAAAGCGGCTGCAAAGATAGGTA
>CALJIY010000281.1 GCA_937973945.1 uncultured Saprospiraceae bacterium
GTGATTGCTTTTGCGACGATTAGTTTTCAAAGTATTCGGGCAGCTACTTCTAATCCTGTGGATAGTTTGCATACGGACTGACTAGGATTTTTAGGATTTGGGGATTGGTAGGATGCTGCTACCCCAACGCCCAAGCCCCAAAGTGGGCGACACCCTGTAGCCCATGACGCAGTCATGGGAATCCATGCGGATGCATGACACGATCATGGGAATCCATACGAATGCATGGCATCATCATGGAATGTCAACACAAGAACAAATTATATTATAAAAGGGGCTGACGAATACGTCAGCCCCTTTTATATAAAAATCCTCAAAGTGGGCGACATCTTGTACCCAATATAGTTGTGTAAATATTATAACTGAGGTAGAATAACCGCATCAATCACATGTACCACTCCATTCGTAGATTGTACATCGGTCGCAATAATATTAGCGGTATTCATCGTGGCATCAATGGCTGGTGTAGCGCCTGTTAGATTGATAGAAAAGGTACTGCCATCTAAGAGTGTTGGCACCACTTGGCCATTCGATAAATCGGTAGATCGCACATTACCCGCCGCTGATACATGGTACAATAATACTTTTTCTAATACCTCCACTGGAATATCTGCTAAGCTATTCCAATCCATATTACTATCCAATAGCGCTTGGAAGGCATCGTTTGTTGGAGCGAATACGGTGAAAGGACCATCGCCGCTTAGAGCAGCTACGAAATCTGTTATTAAATCAGCACGTGTTAAAGCTGCTACTAGAGAAGAAAACGTAGGATTAGACAAAGCAAAAGAAACAATATCTGCTGGTAAAATCACTTGATCAACTGCATGGATCACGCCGTTAGATACGACATTGTCTGCACCTGTAACCGTAGTGCCACCATTAATTTTCACGCCATCCGCTGTACTGATGTACATGGTATTCGTTAAGCCATCACCAAATGCAGATGCTGCAATGGTATTGACATAGCCTGTACTTAGATCCGTAGAACGCACATCGCCTGCTACTACATGATAGGTTAAGACACTCGTTAATACATCTGTTGGAATATCTGATAAAGCATTCCAATCTGCATTGCTGTCTAATAATGCTTGGAAAGCGGCATTATTGGGAGCGAAAATAGTAAAAGGTCCATCTCCTTGAAGGGTGGACACTAAATCTGCTTGCGTTAGTGCAGCTACTAAAGACGAGAAGTCTGCATTATCCACCGCAAAATCTACTGCACTAGGCGTAACTTCAGGATCAACAGGTGTAACTACCTCATCATCTCCACAACTGGAAAAGGAGATTAAGGCAATTAAAAAAAGACTAATAGAAGAGAAACGCAATAAGTAATTCATAAATCTAGGTTTGAGAGTATGTTATTAATCGGATGATATGTACGATTACACTACTGGACTTTGAATTAGAACAGAGAGCAGAGAAGAGAGAGTAGAGATGTATTTCGTTTAGAGAACGATGAAATTTCGTTATTTGCACACGAAAGCTATCTCTGTTCTAACTTCTATGTTCTTTGCTCCTGTCCAGAAGTATGATGTACGATAGTACGATACTCTAAATAGATTTATTGCTATTTTGTTTAACTTTTTTAAATAAAAAGTTAAACAAAATGACGTTAACTTGACATTTGCTTGCGTTTTTATAAAAGTAGCTTAGACCTTATTGAAAATTCAAATCCCGAGTCAAGGCTCCATTTTTTAATAAGTCTTTAGTGGCAGTATCTATGAAAAAATCCTTTTCCAAAAATTGATTCCGAGAACTAAAAACCCCAAGACCTTCAGATAGATTGGTGTATTGAGGAAGCACCTGAGCGCTGGTAATGCCCGTATTCGCCTGGCCCACATTAATGTATTGAAATAACTCTTGTCCCCCCGCATCAATTACAATATCAATACTAGTCAACAAACGAAGGACACTGGCATCTGCTGGGATAGCACTTGCTAAAAATCGATAAAATTCAATTCCTTCAATTTCTACTTTATTAGGTCCATCTATTGCCATTTGGTTGCTAGACATATTCCAAATCGCTGTCTTTTGTTGCGGACTAGCACTCGTCGTGGTCGTCCATTCATCATAATGAATATGCATTTGGAGATCAAAGAAACTAGCCGTTTCATCCGCCGCCCAAATAATCGTTAATTCATCTTCTTCTAAAATCCGAATAGGTAATTTGTTGTTACCAGGTATTGGACGATTCAGGCGTAGATCACTGACGATGGTCGCGATGGCGGTTGTCAAGATGGTTTCCGTATCCTTTCTAATCACTAATTCATACTGCTCCCCTTCTTGTAATTGCAAAGTAGCGGCATCAATTTTATATAAAATATTAGGCGTCGTCGCAAAAATACCTTCCGCTCGCTCAATGCCCGCTGCCGCCCCATCCACTCGTTCCAAGGAATAGGCACGTTGGTTACTAACTCGTACAATCGTTACGTCAATATCTTCAAAATACAATTGATCGGCTTGTTGCGCTAATTCCAAGCCACTAGTTGCCGCTTCTAAAAAAGCCCGTTCCACCCGAATATAATGTGTATCATCTGCTCTTGACAAAAGTCCATACACAATCGGTATCTCTTTTGCAGGAGCATTTAAGGAAAAATCGTTGGAACAGGAACTGATCCCTACGGTTGCCAGTAAAGTCAATAGATATAGCGCAGTCGTTTTTATTGAGTACATTGGGTTGTTTTTAAAAAAATTACGTTAAAACTATCCTAATAAAGGCAAGGACACAGTGACAAAAAAACACAAAATAGTCAAGATAAGAAATGAAATATAGATAAATGTTATTATTCAGGGGCAGTATTTTTTTCTTTAGGCAAGGCATAAAAAACGGAGTTATGCCGTAGCATAATGAGTATTTTTATAACGCAGCCTAAAGGAAAAAAGGCCAGCCTAAAAATAATAGTTATTTTTATTTCATTTCTAAATAGTGGAATGAAGTAATAATTTTTACTTTAGTCGTCAATTATTAATCATTAAACAAGAAAATGTCTGTACACCAAAAAGATATTAAACGAATCACAACACACGTATTAAGAGCGATGAAAGAGCAAGGCGAAAAAATAGCCATGCTTACCGCCTACGATTATTCGTCCGCAAGAATATTAGACGAAGCAGGAATAGATATCTTGCTAGTTGGTGATTCAGCTTCTAATGTAATGGCAGGTCATGAAACGACTTTACCCATTACTTTAGATCAAATGATCTATCATGCCCAATCAGTTGTGCGTGGTGTGAAGCGAGCGCTAGTGGTCGTGGATTTACCTTTTGGATCTTACCAAGGCAATTCCAAAAAAGCTTTAGCCTCTGCCATCAAAATCATGAAAGAGTCTGGTGCGCATGCTGTAAAGTTGGAGGGAGGAGAAGAAATAAAAGATTCTATCAAAAGAATCTTGTCCGCAGGTGTCCCGGTAATGGGCCACTTAGGACTAACACCTCAGTCTATTTACAAATTTGGGACGTATGTCGTTCGTGCCAAGCAGCAGGAAGAGGCAGACATTTTAAGAAAAGATATAAAGTTACTAGAGAAGTGGGGCTGCTTTGGGGTCGTCTTAGAAAAAATACCCGCTACTTTAGCCGCAGAAGTATCTAAAAGTGTCGCTATTCCAACAATCGGTATTGGAGGTGGACCAGATACAGATGGACAGGTCTTAGTGACACATGATTTATTAGGCATTACGAAAGAGTTTAATCCTCGTTTCTTAAGAAGATATGCTAGCCTTTTTGATGTAATTAAGGAAGCAACGGAAAACTATATTAAGGATGTGAAGGCGAATGATTTTCCTAGTAAGAAGGAGAGTTACTGATTTTGGAGGTTGAGAGAATGGCTATCGCCATTTTGTATTGGTTGAACACGGAGGCACAGAGTTATTGGGAGAATGGCTGTCGCCATTTTATTTGGTTAAACACGGAGGCACAGGGCACAGAGTTATTGGGGGAATGGCTGTTGCCGTTTTTTTGATTGAACACGGAAGCACAGCGCACAGAGTTATTGGTGGGGATGGCTGTTGCCATTTTTTTTGATTGAACACGGAGGCACAGGGCACACAGAGTTAGTTTGGGGAATGGCTGTCGCCATTTTTTTGGTTTGAACTTGCCTTGCAAGGAACGCAGGCACAAAGAGATGGTTTTATGAACATGGAGACAATGGAACACTGAAGTGAATTTAAAACTCCGTGCCTCAGTGCCTCCGTGTTCACAAAAAACCTCTCTACCTCTAATTCAGGAAAACCGCATTCTCCTTCCCCACAATTTGAACATCAATATTCTCTCGCAGCGTAGTCGCTAAAGAAATACCATAATAATCTACCCGAATAGGAAAAGCTTTATGGGTCCGATCGACCAAGACCGCTACCTCTACTTTTTTGGGTAATATTTCCAAGAGCGGTTTGATGGCATAAAAGATGGTTCTACCAGTATTGGCAACATCATCGACAATAATAATCGCCTTATTGTGTGCTTGTTTAGGCGGCATTTCTAAGATAATATCGCTAGACAAAGGCTTTGCAGGATTCAAAAGGATTCGGGTAATCGTGATCGGAATATCGGTCATGGCCACCAATTCTTGTAAGAGCAGGTCCGCAAAGATCATCCCATTGTTATTAATACCTGCTAAGATTAATTCTTTCTCCCCAAAATTATGTTCTAATATTTCTATAGCTAAGCGCTTGACTTTTTGCTGGATTTGGCGTTGGTTTAAAATTTTCATTAGCTTCCGAACGTTTAAAGTGATAAGTAGAACGATTTAAACAACTTCCTACAAAACTAAGCAAAAACGCTAGAACTATACACTGTTTATATGCTTTCAAAGTGTTCAAGTCGATAGCTATCTCAGGTGAACCACCTAATTCGTGTGTCTAATTACATTTTTCCTTAAACAAAAATTATAGTTTTACCTATATTGGCACTTATCATACAAATATGATGATTTATAATATATTGTAAGCAAAAACTATTACATTAGTAGTTTGTTCAAGTTGTTCGTAATAACCTATCGTACCCAGCAGATAAGCACAAAGTTCCGAGTATGAAAAAATTAATAATCTACAGTTTAGTCCTGTGTTGCTATGGAAGCCTTTATAGCCAAGATTTTTTTAGTGACGTGGACGAAACAGTCATTCGAGCAGAGAATAATGAACCTTGGATTATTCCAGAAGCCTACCGCTCTCTTTCCTTAGATCTTGATAAACTGGCAAACTACCTTGAAAAAGCACCTACTAGAGAGGAATCGGAGACACTAGTGCTAGCAATACCAATGCCTGATAATACCATTGAAGAATTTGCCATTCAATTGTCTCCAATCATGGAAGAAGATTTGAGTGCGCAATTGCCTGCTATTAGTACCTACTTTGGACGAGGTATTACCAATCCAGCAGCTACTATTTATTTAGATTTAACGCCAAAAGGCTTTCATGGGATGATTTTGCGTGGAACAGGAGGCGCTATTTTTATTGATCCTTATTATGACAATAATACCCAGTACTATATCTCATATTATAAAAAAGATTTCGATGCGACAGCTAATCATGAGGCTTGGTCTTGTGAACTAAGTACGGACAAATCAGATACGGGGAATTTGCGATCAGATTCAGAACTCCCCTCCCCTTCTAGTGGCTCCAGAAGTAGTACACCAGTTACGTTAAAAACTTACAGATTGGCAGTGGCAGCAACAGGAGAATATACGGCCTTTCATGGGGGGACCGTCAGTTCAGGTCTTGCAGCCATTGTAACGGCCATCAATAGAGTCTCAGGTATTTATGAAACAGAACTAGGCATCAGATTTGAGTTAGTCGCTAATAATGATCAGCTGGTGTATACCAATGCTGCTACCGACCCCTATACGAATGGCAATGCTAGTGCTTTGCTAAGTGAAAATCAGACCAACTTAGACAATGTCATCGGTTCCGCAAATTATGATGTGGGACATGTCTTCTCTACTGGTGGTGGCGGTCTAGCTGGCTTAGGCGTCATCTGTAATAGCTCAAGAAAAGCACAAGGCGAAACAGGATTGGGTAGCCCCATAGGCGACCCTTTTTATGTAGATTATGTGGCGCATGAGATTGGGCATCAATTTGGTGGAAGCCATACATTTAATGGCTCTGTTGGTAGCTGTGCCGGCGGTAATAGAACAGCCTCGTCTGCCTATGAGCCAGGAAGTGGCTCTACCATACAGGCCTATGCAGGTATTTGTAGTGGGCAAAATATTCAAAATAGAAGTGACGCTTATTTTCATTTGAGAAGTTTAAATCAAATGACGGCTCATGTAACGACAGGAAGTGGAAAGAACTGTTTTACGGGCACTCCTACAGGTAACAACACCCCTGTAGCCGATGCAAATTTTGAAAATATCAATGGTAAATCTATTCCGATCAGCACGCCTTTTGAATTAACAGGTAGTGCGACAGACGGAGACCCCTTAACCTATAGTTGGGAACAATGGGATTTAGGCCCGACAGGTGATATTAATCCTGCCTCTACCAATGCGCCCATTTTCCGTAGTTTTTCACCATCAAACTCTCCGACCAGAGTTTTTCCACAACTAACGGATATCATCAATAATGTAACAACCTATGGAGAGGTCTTGCCTAGTGTGGGTAGAGACTTGAACTTTCAATTTATAGCTAGAGATAATAAAGTAGGTGGCGGTGGTTTTCATGCAGATCTAATTACTTTAAAAGTGGAAGCAAGTGCAGGACCGTTTAAGGTAGCTATCCCAAATGCAAGTGGTATTTATAGTGGTGCTACAACTATTGTATGGGATGTCGCAAATACAGATATTGCTCCTGTTAATTGTTTGGCAGTAGATATTCTTTTATCCACAGATGGAGGTTTTACCTACCCTACTACTTTAGCGAGTAATACGCCAAATGATGGAAGCCAACAAGTCACCTTTCCTGCTATTACAACTAGTACCGCAAGGGTTAAAATAAAAAGTAGGAACAATGTCTTTTTTGATATTTCGGATAACAACTTTACGATTAATACTAGTGGAGGAACTAATTGTACTATTAGCGCTATAACAGCTCTTGGACAGACTGCATGTGATGGAACGACCAATACCTATGAACAAACAGTACAAGTCACTTATACTAATCCGCCAACTGCAGGGCAATTAGTCGTTAATAACCAATCTTTTCCAATAGAAACAAGTCCACAAACGGTTATACTGACTAATTTAAAGTCAGATGGTAGCAGCGTGGATGGAATCGCTTATTTTACCAATGACGGCACCTGTAGTAAAGTGGCAAATAATTTATTTACGGCACCTACTTCTTGTGTTACACTAACCTGCTCCAACGCTGTTGCTTCTACAGATGTACCAAAAACTATTTCTGCAAGTGGCACACCGACAATCACTTCTACCATTACTGTGCCCTTGGATAAAACCATACAAGATGTCAATATTTCTAATTTGATAGGTACACATACTTGGCTGAATGATCTAGATTTTACGCTTACTAGTCCAGCAGGAACGACGATAAATTTAATACAAAATGCTTGTAGTAATGAAGATGATTTTAATTTAAACTTGGACAATACGGGTGTTGGAACGCTTAATTGCCCTTATAATGATGAGAACACTTACGCTCCAGCAGAAAGTTTTACTGCTTTTCAAGGAGAAAATACCCAAGGTACTTGGACACTTACTATTAACGATGGAGCTAATGCTGATGGTGGAGCACTGCAAAGTTGGTCTATTGGGTTTTGCTATTTTGAAGAAGTGGTGCCTACAAGCTGTGGAGACCTGACCTTGAATGGAATGCCTATTACGCCAGACACCTATTCTGCAGACAATATCTTTTCTGCTGGTCAAGTAACAGGAACGGTCAGTTATCTAGCAGGAGAATCCATTGTTTTAGAGCCGGGCTTTAGTGCCAATGCTTCCGCTACCTTCTTAGCACAAATCGTTGCCTGTGTGCCTTCCGCTATAGAAGAACAGCCTTCGGAGGCCATCGTATTTGCCGCAAAAACAAGGTCTAATGAATTATTACCAACAATAAATATATATCCAAATCCAACAAGAGGGGCTATCCAAATCGCTTATACCTTGCCAACAGCTACTAGCGTGCAGCTACAATTATTCGATGCTACTGGGACATTGGTGCAAACAATCGTTCCCGCAAGCAATCAGGCGGCAGGTACTTACCAACAAGGTGTTGATATTAGTGCTTTTACGCCAGGTATTTATTACACCGTATTTAGCACGCCACTAGAGAATGATACACAAAAACTGGTTTTGATGAGATAAGTAACGACAAAACAATAAATCCGACATTTGGGCAAGGCTATTTTAACGGATTTATTATTTCATTGTAGGGAAAAGGTTTTAGGTCAAAAAAACGAATTTTCGCTTTGTACTTTTTACCTTTGTTCCTACACCCTATAATACTACTTAAACCAGAGGTCTAATTTACGCCGTTATATAGGTGTACTCTTTAAAAAGTTATTTAAATATAAATAGTAAGTTTCGCTTGATCAACATCTAAGCGGGAAGCCCGACAAAAATACCGGAGATGAGGAATATCTCCCGAACCGCAAAGCGGATGAGCTGGCTTTTTGTCTAGGGTTTTTCATCGCTCTTTGTGCCTCTTGGCACAAGCTAGACGAATGCAAAAAGAACAATATTTAAATTTAGGAAACTTTTTACACAGCGTACTGTGCTACATTAAAATAAAGTTTAACAATTCTCAATAATGCTCCAACAAATCGCATTCATTATTATTACTGCCATCGCCTTTGGGTATGCAGGGAAGCAATTTTTAAAGATTCGTCGAAATATCTTATTAGGCAAAGACGACGATGCTCAACT